>CALCJG010000119.1 GCA_937967705.1 uncultured Spirochaetia bacterium | reverse complement strand
AAGGGCTGCTGGATCTCTCGTCCGTAGTGGTGAAGATACAGGTGCCCCGCAGCGTCTCAAGGGAACACGGGGATGTGCACCCCGAGGGGAATCCTCATTATTACCTGGACCCCGGGAACATCCTCCGGATTGCCGATGCCGTTGCAGAGCGCATGGCTCTTCTCGACCCCGGACGGGGCGACTGTTACAGGGATAACTGCTCCAATTTCAAGGCGGAGTGGCGGAAGCGTACGGCACTCTGGACAAAGAGGCTGGCTCCGCTGAAAGGCTGTCATGTCATCCAGTATCACCGTCTGTACGATTATTTTATGAAGCGTTTCGGTATTCAGGTCGTTGGAGAAATCGAACCGCTGCCGGGCATACCCCCCTCTTCCCGGCATCTGGAAGGGCTGATCGGACTGATCAGGAAACAGAAGGTGAAGTACATCTTCCAGGATGTCTATCATTCCCCCAGGCCGGCGGAGTTTCTGTCCGAGAAGACCGGGGTGAAGATCATCCAGCTCCCGCATGACGTGGGGGCCGTGCGGGAGGCCCGTGATATCATTTCCTTGTATGAAGAAATCATCAGGAGGTTGGGGCAATGATCAGTCTGTTGCTGCCGGCATTTGCCATTTCCATTGTCCTGCTGGGTATTCATTCCTTTTTCGGTCTGCAGATCATCCGGAGGGGGATCATCTTTACCGACCTGGCCATAGGGCAGATGGCCGCCCTAGGGGCGGCGGTCTCCCTCCTGACACTGGAGGGAGTGGCTGTCTATCCCCTTTCCCTGGGATTTGCCCTCCTGGGGGGACTCATCATCTATCTGGCAGGCCGTTTTACCGATCATCTGGAAGCGGTGATCGGCCTGCTTTATGCGCTGGGGATCTCAGCCATTTTTATTCTCCTCTCCACATCACCCCATGGTCTTGAAGAATTTAAAAACCTGATGGCCTATGACATCCTCTACACGTCCCGGATGGACATACTATACGCCGCCCTGCTCTATCTCGGGATTGCGCTGATCATAGGGATCTTTACGGGGAAGGGGACGCGGCCGATGGGGGATCTTCTTTTTTTTGTCACCTTTTCCCTGACCGTGACAAGCTCGGTCAGGATGGCGGGGGTGCTGATCGTCTTTGCCATTCTGCTGGCGCCGGCCTATATCGTCCTTCATGTCGGCGAGAGGTGGGGGAGGGATAACTTCATCGGGAAGCACCCCCTTGTCTCGGCCTGGATACTGGGGGTTCTGGTGAACACCTCCTCTCTTCTTGTGTCCTATTCCCTGGATTTCCCGACGGGTTATACCCTGGTCATGTTTCACTCGGCCATGGCCGTGGCGCTAACCTTCCTTGCCGGCGGGAAGAGAGATGCTGCGGAAGATCAGTGATGCAGGTCTGCCTTGATTTCGTTGAGATTCATCCTCTTGAGCTTGTGACGGAAATTGGTTGTGTCGTCCTCCAGGATCGTTTTCAGATAATCCATGTGCCGGTCTATGGCCTCGATGTAGAGGTTCCGGTCCGACTGAAAGCGTTCGCGGAAATGATGACGGGCGTATTGAAAGATATTCATGAGGTTTGAGCTGAATCGATTTTTAGTGAGTTTATAGAATTCCAGCGTTTTGCGCAGGATGTCGAATTCCGTGTCAAATCCCATGATGCCGGCTTCCCTGAACTCGTTGTAGAGAAAGACGAGCTTTTCCAGGTAGGTTCTGTCGGACATCTGCCCCAGAAGATCCGCCGTTCCCAGTATGTAGCCGGCGATGCGGTCCTCACGCCCGGCGAAAGGGATGCTTTCCAGATCGACGGACAGCCCCGTGCACTGTATGATCTGGGAGATGACCGTGATGCTGCTGCGGGAGATGCCGAATTGTTTGTGATGATTTTCCAGAAAGAGGATGCTTCGCTCGACGTGGTTTTTTGTGAATTTAGCCCCGGTCCCCTCGTCGTCGCCGGATTCCTGTATATAACCGGTATCGTGGAAGAGAGCCGCTATCAGCAGGTTTAATGCCAGCGGTTCCGGCAGAGGAGTTTCCTCAAGATTGTAGCCGTCTATCAGCCGCATGGAAGCCAGAAGAGCGTCCATGGTGTGCTTCAGGTCGTGATATTCCGTGTTGCAGGCCTTATAGCCCTCGAAATCCCCCTCAAAGAGCTCCTTCGTCAGGGATGCCGCCTTCTGGACCTTTTTATAGGCTTTATCCGAATAATGAAAGAGGAAGATGCGCCTGACCTCTGCCAGGAGCTTTTTATAAGATCCTGTTTCAACGACCTGGGACAGCTGAAGATTATTAGTGTTCATAGGCTGCCTGCTGTTATTAAAAGGTTACCTTTCAATATCACATGGATCAGTAAGGAAAACAAGAAAAAAAGTAAAAAAATGTTGTAATATGGGTGATGGGATTCTGGTGAGATTACCCCGGATCAGGAGGGGATGTAGGCGATGTTCAGATTCCTCCCCGCGTCTCCCCCCCGGTGAGAAAAGAACCGGTTACTGTTTTGAAGAGTGCAAAGGCGGGTGTTGTAGACGTTCTCGCGGAGAATCCCGGCCTCCGTCAGGGAATCCTCTATCTGTGACCACAGATTGAGGAGAATATGACTGTTCTCGCGGCTGACATGGCCGGGAAAGTGCGAGGCCACGTCCTCGTTGACCTGGTAGGACTCCGGTCCTATGGAGGGGAGGAGACAGGCCACGAGGTCGGAGGGGCGGCATCCGTAGTCGCTGATGAGGGTGCGTGCCATCTTTCCGGCAATGTTGAGGCGGCATCCTCGCCAGCCCGAATGGACGGCGCCGATGATCCTCTGCCGGGGATCGAAGAGAAAAACGGGCACGCAATCCGCCGTCCGGATGACCAGGCAGATTCCGGGCAGTGTGGTGATCAGTCCGTCGGCCCCGGCCGCCCAGGGCAGATCCTCCGTGGGATAGTCGGTTACCGTATGGAGGAGATCGCCGTGCAGCTGATCGAGCATGATGATTCGGCGGCCTTCCAGTCCTTTTTGCCTGGTCAGGAGTGCTTTTTCCTGAAACCGGACGGAAGCGCTGTCGAGGGAGTAATCCACCGGGTTTCCCTCCCGGCCGGCTGTTCCGAGGAAAAGATCATGGAAGACATCAGCCCGATAGATTCCCCCGGAGGTCTTCGGGAAGGGGAGCGCAATGGATTCGAGGTGATCAGAGGGGAACATCGTAACGCTTCTTCCGCTGATATCCGGAGATGCTGCGGTAGCCGCAGCTTCGGAGTATCTCCGCCGCACGGCTGAATTCGTAACCGACCTCCTCCGGTAAATGGGAATCGGAGCCCAATGTCACGGGGACGTTGTTTTCAAAAAGGATCTCTAGTATGCGGGGGGAGGGATATATCTCACCGACGGGTTTGCGCAGTCCCGCTGTGTTGAGTTCCACCGAGAGGGAACCGCCCGAAAGGGCCCTGCCCAGGCGCGATATCTCATCCTCGAAAGAACGGAGGGAGCGGTGCCCGAATTTTTTCACCAAGTCCAGATGGCCCAGTATCTGGAAATGGCCCGTCTGTATCAGGCCGTTCAGTATCCCGTAGTACTGTTGGTAAACCCCGTCGATGTCCCGCCGGTGGAATTCCTCCTGGAAATCCGGGTGATCGAAGGCCCAGTCTTCCAGGAAATGGCAGGAGCCGATCAGATAATCCAGCCTGTTGTCGGTTAAATAGGATGCGGGGAAGGAGTCATGCAGCGGGTAATCCACCTCGAAACCGATCCGGATGCCAATACGGTCCCTGTATATCTCCCTCTGTTCCTCGATCAGGGCTATGTAGGTCTCGATCTGTTCGGGGCGCATGGTGATCCCCTCCCGGAGTCCTTCGGGAAGGGGAGCGTGATCGGAAAAACCGATTTCCGCAAGACCCAGTTCCAGGGCCCTGCGGATATACTCCTCCGGCATTCCCGTGGCGTGCTCACAGAGATAGGTGTGATTGTGGTAATCGACGTACCTCATCAATAGCCGTGCCGTGAGTAGAAGAAGGATATCTCGTTGAGGGTGTCATAGGTCTGCGGATCTTCCCGGGCTTCCTGTTTCAGAAAGAACTTATCTATCCGGTCGTCCCTCGAGTGGCCGATCAGGGAGATCAGATACCAGAAAGGGGGGATGCGCGGGTTCACCGGGCAGGACCGTGGCGTGGAGTTTTCCGCCAAATGGGCGCGGGAAAAATCATTCAGATCGATCGGCTTGAATTCGGCGTAGTCCCTAAAAGGGCTGTCATCAACATTGTAGAAATGGGGATGATACAGATACTGAACCAGTATGCCGCTCTTACGGAGGTACAGGGCTATCAGTTCGACGCCGGCAATCTCCACATAACGGGGACGCAGGACCACCTTCTGAAGATTGTCGAGATCCGAGGGAAAGGGGTAGAGGGAAAGGAGAAACCGTATGTGGTCGGCGCCTCTTATCAGTGAACGCGGCCCGGGATAGGCCAGCCTGGGATAGATGATGTCGATCCCGTGGTTTTTCCGCTTGAACTTATCCTTTTTGTAGAGGCTGTCGAAGCGGTTTTTCAGCAGCAGATCGATGTCCCGGGAAAGATCCTCCTCTATGCTGCCCACTTCGTAGTAGAGGGAGCTTTTGTCGAGGCAGGGATTTTCCTCACTGTAGTAGTCTTTGATGTCAAACATATATCAAGTATATTAAGCGGGGGGCATTATTCAAGTTTTTTTTATCGTCCGGAACAGGCGTCAATCCCCGGATGTGAAGAACAGGGCAAAGTATCTCTTTAATGCCTGCACGTATTCCAGCTTGATGCGTGTTTCCACGGACCAGGTGGATTGTGGGAAGCGCCGCACGGTTTCCCTGAGATCATGTTCCGCCTTGAGGAGATAGGGGAGGGCCACCTCCTTTTTCAGCGTTCCCCGGTTATGCCGGTCATAGAAAATTTCCTTGTGACTTACATGCAGAGCCTCATCGCCCTTTTTGTAAAGCCTGTAGGCCTCCACGTCTATGATATTGCTGTAGGAGTCCAGAATGTTGAGGCATTCCGAGGCCCGGTAGAAATGGAAGAGCATGCCGCTGAAGACGGAAAAATGCTGAAGCAGTTCCTCGTCCCGGGTCAGGGCCATGAGCTGAAGGATGGAATGATAGGTTTTACGCAGATGGTAGACGATGTTGTTGAAAATCCTCTTGTTGTCGGAGGCTTCTCTCCTTGCCAGGTTGTAAAGGTTGTACTGAAAGTACTTGTAGAGGAAGTCTTTGGATATTTCCCGATACTTTACAAAACGTTTGATGAGAAGATCCCTCTCAAAAATGTCCCGGATCTCCTCCTGCCGGTTCTTTTCCCTTTCCTCCTGGGGCCTCTGATTGTGCCGGGTTTCCCCGCGGGCTTTATCGGTCTCTTCATGCTGCTCCGTCGTTTCAGCCTCCTCTCCCGAGGACTGGGTGAACCTGTGGCTCATTACGGTGGTATAGGAGACATTCAGGTCGGCCATCATCCTGGTGGCCCATTCCACACGGTCCCTGTTTTTGTCGGGGTGATACCGTTGAGCGAGTTTCTTGAAGGCCCTGGTGATCTCTTCGTCGGTGGCCGTGGGGGGGGTCCCCAGTATTCTGTAGCAATCCTGTATGGTCATTTTCAACTGTTGCTGGTGATTGATTGAGCAGCCCTCCCCGTGGCCGGATGGAGATCCCTGATCCTTGAAGAGGGCGGGATGCCTTGCAGGTCAGCTGGAGACTGCGCAGGGGTCGAAAATAATCCATCGCGGGATAAATGCAACAATATTTATTTGACAGAATAGGGTGCTGTTGAAATAGTTACAAATTGATTCTCAACGGACTTTTCCTATTATGATCGATGGCGTAAAGGGTGTATTCATCATTTTCTTGAAATCAGGAGATTTGATATGAAGAAGTGTTTGGTTGTCCTGCTGGCAGTCTTTGCACTCATGTATTTTATGCCTCTTGCGGTTGCGACCGCGGAAGCCGTGAAAACCGATAACAAGGTTGCCGAAAAAACCGCGGATAAAGCGGAGCATAAATCCGATCATGGGGAAAAGGTCGCTGAAGGTTCCCACGGGGGCGCGCACGGAAAGGGCGAAGATCTGGGTACGAAGCTGCCCCTCTGGTCCGTTATCCCCTTCGCGGGCATTCTGCTTTCCATAGCCCTTTTTCCTCTGCTGGCGCCGCATTTCTGGCATCATCACTATCCCAAGGTTTCCCTGGCCTGGGCCCTTGCCTTTGCCATTCCTTTCCTGATCGTCTACAAGGGGATCGCCTTGTATGAAATAATGCATATCTATATAATCGACTATATTCCCTTCATCATCCTGCTCTGGGGACTCTTTACCGTGGCCGGCGGTATCCATGTAAAGGGAACCATGAAGGGAACCCCGGCAGTCAATACAATGCTGCTCCTCATCGGCACACTGCTGGCCTCATGGATCGGAACCACCGGTGCGGCGATGCTGCTCATCCGGCCCATCCTTAGATCCAACTCCTGGCGGAAGTACAAGGTGCACACCATCGTCTTCTTCATCTTCATGGTGGCCAACATCGGCGGTTCTCTGACACCCCTGGGCGATCCGCCGCTGTTTCTGGGCTTCCTCCACGGCGTCAAGTTCTTCTGGACCTTCAAGCTGATACCTCTCATGGGATTTACAGTGGGTATCCTGACAGTGCTCTATTTCATTCTGGATACCTACTACTATAAAAAAGAGGAGATGCCCGAGAGCGAGCTCAACAAGGAAAAAGAGCCCCTCAAGATTGAGGGCCTCCATAATTTCCTCTTCCTGGCCGGAATCGTGGGCGCGGTTCTCTTTAGCGGTCTGGTGAAGATGAGCGAGATCTCCATCGGCGGCGTGCATCAGTCCCTGCAGAATCTCCTCAAAGACGTGATGATCATATTGATGGGGGTTCTCTCCATGGTGACCACCGCCAAGATAATCCGGGAGGAGAACGAATTCAGCTGGGAGCCCATCAAAGAGGTGGCCTATCTCTTCGCGGGCATATTCATGACCATCATCCCGGCCCTGGCCATACTCAAGGCGGGAGTCAACGGGGAGCTCTCCTTTCTCATCACCGCCGTCAAGAAGCCTTCCCAGTATTTCTGGGCCACCGGCATTCTCTCAAGCTTCCTGGACAACGCGCCGACCTATCTGACCTACTTCAATACGGCGCTGGGGACCTATTTCCCTGGGCAGTCTGAGGCCGTTTCCGTGCCCATACTGATGAGCGACGGTGTCATTCCCAATTCTATTTACCGGTACAGCGACTATCTGCTGGCCATCTCCGCCGGGGCCGTCTTCATGGGTGCCAACACCTATATTGGCAACGCGCCCAACTTCATGGTCAAGTCCATCGCCGAGGAGTCCGGGGTACAGATGCCCAGCTTTTTCGGATACATGTTCAAGTATTCCATTCCGATTCTCGTGGTGATTTTCATCCTGGTTACTCTGGTGTTTTTCTAGTCACCGGGATTATCACCCCCATGCCGTGCAATCTCTTCGGTCTTCCCTCTGTCTGTGACGGGGGGAAGATTTGTCGTCTATATGTGCATATAAACTCATGAATTAGGGTATGATTATGGAACTGCCTTCGGCCTATGACCCCCACGAGGTGGAGAAGAAATGGCGCGAGATATGGGAAGGGGAAAACCACTTCCATGCCAGGGAGGAGGATGGAAAAGAGCCCTATTCCATCGTGATACCCCCGCCCAACGTGACGGGGAATCTCCACATGGGCCATGCCCTGAACAACACCCTGCAGGACATCCTGATCCGCTGGCAGCGCATGTCCGGGAAATCGGCCCTCTGGATGCCGGGCATGGACCATGCCGGAATCGCCACACAGAACGTCGTGGAACGCCTCCTGCGGGAGGAGGGCCGAAGCAAGGACGATCTGGGGCGGGAAAAGTTCGTGGAGCGGGTCTGGGAGTGGAAGGAGCATTCCGGCGGACAGATCCAGGGACAGCTCCGCAGGCTGGGCTGCTCCCTAGACTGGCAGCGGGAGCGCTTTACCCTGGACGAGGGCCTCTCGCGGGCCGTACGAAAGGTCTTCGTGACCCTCTACGAGGAGGGCCTCATCTATCAGGGGTACCGGATTATCAACTGGTGCCCCCGCTGTGAAACGGCCCTTTCCGACATCGAGACCGAATACAAGGACCTGAAAGGCAAACTCTATTACATCAAGTACCCCATCAAGGGAACAGGGGATTTCATTACCGTGGCCACCACCCGGCCGGAGACCATGCTGGGGGATACCGGCGTGGCGGTCAACCCCGACGACGAGCGCTACAGTCACCTGATAGGAAAAATCCTCATACTCCCTCTGATGAACCGGGAAATCCCCGTCTTTGCGGACAGCTTTGTCTCGCCTGAGTTCGGAACCGGTTTGGTTAAGGTGACCCCCGCGCACGATCCCAACGACTTCGAGATGGGCCGGCGCCATAACCTGGAGGAGATCAACATCCTGGATGTCAACGGCAACATCAACGAGAACGGGGGGCGCTACAAAGGGCTCACGAGATTCCAGGCGCGGGAAAAGGTGGTGGAGGATCTGCGGGCGGAAAACCTCCTGGTGAAGATCGAGGATCACGATCACTCCGTGGGGCACTGCTACCGCTGTCAGACGATCATCGAACCCTATCTCTCCAAACAGTGGTTCGTGCAGATCAAGCCCCTGGCGGAGGAGGCCATCAGGGCGGTGGAGGACGGCCGCATCCGCTTTGTTCCCAAAAGCTGGGAAAAGACCTATTATGAATGGATGTACAACATACGGGACTGGTGCATCAGCCGCCAGCTCTGGTGGGGGCACAGGATCCCGGCCTTCTACTGCCGGGACTGCGGGCAAATCATCGTTTCGATGGAGGATCCGGAGAAATGCGACAAATGCGGTTCCTCCTCCCTCCAGCAGGACCCGGATGTGCTGGATACCTGGTTCTCCTCGGGGCTCTGGCCCTTTTCCACCATGGGTTGGCCGGACATCACGCCGGCCCTGAAAAAGTATTATCCCACCTCGGTGCTGGTGACGGGCTTCGACATCATCTTCTTCTGGGTGGCCCGGATGATCATGATGGGCCTGAAGTTCATGAAGGACGTCCCCTTCCGCGACGTCTACATACACGCCCTGGTGCGGGACGAGCAAGGCCACAAGATGAGCAAATCCCGGGGGAACGTCATCGATCCGCTGATCATGATGGATCAGTACGGCACCGATGCTTTCCGTTTTACCCTGGCCATATTCGCGGCGCAGGGGCGGGACATCATCCTCTCGGAAAAGAGGATCGAGGGTTACCGTGCCTTTACCAACAAGATTTGGAACACTACGCGTTTCATCCTGATGAACCTGGGGGATGACTTTAAGCCTCAGGCCATCAATCCCGGGGATCTGAAGCCCTTCGATCGATGGATTATGCACCTGCTGAACAGGGCAGTGGAGCAGGTGAGCGGATCTCTTACGGAGTATAAGTTCAACGATGCGGCCCATGCCATTTACGAATTCTGGTGGCACGAGTTCTGTGACTGGTATCTGGAGCTGACCAAGACGCGGCTCTATGACAAGTCCGGGCAGGCCCACGCCTCTTCGGATACGGCCCGTCAGGTGCTCTATCACGTTCTCATGACTTCCCTGCGTCTTCTGCATCCCTTTATGCCCTTCATCACCGAGGAGATCTGGGATATCGTGAAGCCGGAGGGGGAGGGACGCCTGATCATCTCCGCATGGCCGGAAGTGACGAAAGAGCACGACTTCCCGAGGGAAGCCGAGGAGACCGAGCTCTTCAAGGAAATCATTTACAAGATACGAAACGTGCGCGGAGAGATGAACCTGCCCCCGGACAAGAAGGCCAGTGTCATCTTCCGCACTGCCAAGGAAGGCGTCATCTCACTGGTGCAGCGGGAGACGGCCAACATACAATCCCTGGCGAGAGTGGACCGGGTGACCGTGGACGCGGATTATCAGCCCGATAAAACCGACGCCTCCGCGGTGCTCACGGATGCGGAGATATTCCTTCCTCTCAGGGATCTCATCGACTTCGAGAAGGAAAGGGCCCGACTCTCCAAGGAGATCGACCGGGTCAGGGCAGACCTGGAGAGGGTCGAGAAGAAACTCGGCAACGAAAGCTTCCTGGGGAAGGCGCCCGAGGATGTGATACAGAAGGAAAAGGCCAAAAAACAGGAGATGGAGGAGATGCTCTCCAAGCTTCAGAGCAGTCTCGAAAAACTGCCTTAGCCGGCTTTGGCCTCTATGGAGTTCTCCCTGCGGGATCTGCTGTTAAGAAAGGGGCCCTGAACCCTTCTCTGAATACAATGTGCCCTTAAAGAAGGGATTGACTGGGATGGTTAAACTGATCCGCTTATCTCTGCTTATCCTCATAACCGCGCTGTGCACGACCTCCTGCCAGTACTGGGGGAACTCCCTTGTGGTCGGCAACTGGCAGGTCCTTTACGAAAAAGGCTCCTCCCTGGAAAGTGTGTCCAAAAGTACCGGATGGGAGGATACCTCAATGCCCGGTATGTTCCGGCTGCCCTACAAACCCGTGAGGGATTTTCAATGGGCATGGCTGCGGGGTGATTTCACCATCACCGGGGACCCGGCGCGGTATGTGGGCATCATCCCCGGGGTGGTCTATCAGCTGGACCGGGTCTATCTGAACGGTCAGCTCATCGGACGGCATGAGGGAGAGGAGTTCCACAGCCTCATCTATTCCCGCAGCTACCCCGTCCCCCCGGGGCTTCTGAAGAAAGGGCGGAATGAGATCTACATTCAGATCGGGATATACGGGCGGGAGTACGGGGGAATCACCCGGGAGGTGATGGTGCATACCCGGGGGGACTACATCAAGCGGCGCATACTCCTGGATTTCCTCTTCCGTCAGATGCCCATCGGCATCGTGATCTTCATCTTCGCCCAGATGGTCTTCAACATAATCCTGTTTCTATGGAAACGACAGGAGAAGGTGAATCTCTACTCGGCGCTGCTCTGTCTCTGCTGGATCTCCTTCATCCTGACCATCGCCGCCCCCTACTGCCCCTTCTCGGTGGACCTGCGCATCACCTATCTCTGGTCCTGCATTTCCCTCTTCCCCATATTCTTTCTTATGTTCATTCAGTCCTTCTATAAGATTTATCTCCCGGCCTACAACCGGATACTGATACCCGGGCTGCTGCTGATCACCCTGCTCATCCTGACGTTCCAGGACACCACGTCGCCCTGGTATCCCGCGCGCTACCTGGGAGTGGGCACGCTCTTCTTCATCACCCCCTTCCTGGCCTATCTCCTCTATCGGGTCAATACCCTCAAACCGTCGCGGGTGATATACGTCTTCTTCTCCTTCGGTTTCTTCCCGGGACTCTTCATCACCTGGGACGTGGTGAACTATCTCTGGATCTATCATGAGATGCCGCTGGTGCACACATACACGCTGCCGCTCTTCGTCATCGGGATCATGATACTGATCGGCAGCGATATCTTAAAAAAGGAAATAAAGCTGGAGCTCCTCTATGAACAGCTGCGCAAGACGCAGGTGGACGAGAAACGCATGGTGATCACCTCCACCACCGAGGAGAAGCTGGAGAGGGTGATCTCCTTTCTGGAGGAAAACGACGTTTCCGACATATCCCGGGAAGGCCTGGCGGGGGCGATGGGTATGAGCAGCGATCACATGAGCCGCATGTTCAAGGCCTATACCGGTAAAAAGATCAACGAGTACATCAAT
>CALCJG010000118.1 GCA_937967705.1 uncultured Spirochaetia bacterium | reverse complement strand
GGCGAATGTCCAGGGGGATTTGGAGAGGCCGGCCTCCCTGGCGGGCGTTCTGCTGGTGGTGGGGGTGCGCATGGTGGACATCAAGAGCCTCCAGCTGCTGAAGCATAAGTCGACCCTCTTCGATTTCGCGGTGATCCTCGCCGTCGTGATCTCCGCCGTCAGCATGGACCTGATCACCGCCGCGGGGGTGGGTATCGTGCTGGCCATCATCCTCTTCCTGCGCGACCAGATACGCTTTCCCGTGGTGCGCCGCCGCACCTTCGGCAGCCAGGCCTTTTCCAGGAAGAACCGTCCCGCCTCCGAGCATGCCCTGCTGGTGGAGAAGGGGAGCGGGACCCTGATCCTGGAGCTGCAGGGACAGCTCTTCTTCGGAACCACCGATCAGCTCTACCGGGAGATCGAGCCCTTCATCGGTCAGTGCCGCTTCTTCATTCTGGACATGCGCCGGGTGCTCTCCATCGATTTTACCGCGGCCAACATGCTCTCCCAGCTGAAAAAGAAGATCGTGGAAGGCGGGGGGGTGATGATCTTCACCTCGGTGCCCGCGAGCCTTCCCACGGGACTCAAGGTGCGCAGTTACCTGGAAAAGCTGGGCTTTTCGAGAGAGGGCGGTCAGGTGCGGTTCTTCCCGGAAACCGACAACGCCCTGGAATGGACCGAGGAGAAATACCTCAACGAGGCGATGCCTGACAGGGTGCACGGCAAGGCCCTGGAGCTGGAGGAGATCGATTTCTTCAAGGGCATACCCGGCGATGCCCTGGTGAATCTGAAGAGGCATGTCATCGAAAAGCACTATGCCCCCGGCGAGATCATCTTCTCGCGGGGCGATCCGGGGGACGAGCTCTACTTCGTGCGCAAGGGGTCGGTGCGCATCGACCTGCCGCTGGGTAACGGGACCTCGCATCACCTGGCCACCTTCAGCCGGGGGGCCTTCTTCGGCGACCTGGCCTTCCTGGACCGGGAAACGCGCTCTGCGGATGCCGTTGCCGTCCGGGACGTGGACCTCTTCATGCTGCACCGCAGGGAATTCGATGTCATCACGAAACAGTATCCCGAGGTGGCGGGGATCTTCTTCGAGCGTCTCTCCCTGGAGATATCGCGGCGCATGCGGCTCAACGTGATCGAGCTCAAGGCGCTCGAGGAGGGATAGAGCGTGATACGCGACAGGAATAATCATGAAAAATATTTACTAAATATTAAAAAATGGTGATACATTTTCCTAAAAGTGAAATTTTTAAAAAAAAAGTTCTGGTCATAAACCCGTCAAGACTTAACCTTGGTATACAATCGTAATTATCAATACAGGGAACCCTGAATACTTCTCAGAACAAGTCTCTGTATTCCAGTATACGGGTTAATCAGTTCCTATCCTTCCAGCCTGCCGAAATTGGACGTAACAGTGAATTATCAGATGTTTCCTGCGGTAATTGCGATGATCAAATCAATAATAAAGGAGAGAAGAATGGCAAAAAAAATTCTGATGGGAGTAATGTCCTTTTCTTTGTCGGGTATCTGCCTGTTTGCACAGCCCGGTGAAACTTTAAAACAGGATACAAGATTTAAAATTCAAGGCGGTTATATTACTTTTAAAAGCGGCACAACCGTTACCTATCATAAAAATCATTCCATCGAAAGCGGTTATATGTCCAATGGGCTTGTTTATAATTATCAAAAGAGGAAAATCCTGTTTTTGGCCAATCCACAGAAAATATACTTTCATCCTAACGGCGCAATCCGCATGGGTTCTATCGGTGTACGAACCTACGTACCCACCAAGGTGGGGCTTCTGCCGGCAAGGGCAAACACGGGAATATCCTTTCATGATAACGGCCAGGTTGACCTGATCATATCCGATGGTGATTTAAAGATTAATGGCGCTATTTTCAAGGCAAACACTCAAATCTATTTCCATAAAAAAAACGGCGCCTTTCACTATGGAACATTAGAAAGCGATCAGAGGATCAAGGGGATTACCTTTAAAGGCGGGACATATCTCTATTTCCATGATAATGGAAAGATAGCCGAGGGAACTGTCGCGGTCGACACGACAGTTAAAAAAGGCCTTTTGAAACTTGCAAAGAAAACCCTTAAGGCGGGTAAAACCTATAAGTTCGACAGAAACGGTAACGTGAAGTAAATACTGCAATCATCCGGGAAAGGCGCGGTTGATCCAACCTGCCTATCACGGGATTATTCCCCATTTATATCTAACCGCTCATTCTCGCCGGGGTGGGTTGATCATCATGGATAATCAATACTTTCAGCATGTCCGCCTCCCGTGCCTTCGCGAAGGTACGCGGGAGATCAGCTTCCCCGGCCTCATGGGTGATGAGCCGCTCCGTCATGATTTCCGCCAAAGCCGGTTGACCCTCGAGCAGGGCCATCGCCTGATGAAAATCACCGCACCGGGACGTTCTGATGCGCCGTCCCGAGGCAAGAAAGTTCAGAACCGGATTGTCGCTGTTTCCCCCCTGAACCAGAATGGCTCCCCGGGGCCGCACGAGGGAATTCTCATCTGATGGAAGGGGACGGAGTATCCCGTCGATCTCTTCGGCGGTGGAAGCGATCCCCAGGTCGAAACGCGGGAGGTTCCCCGGTAAATTTCCCGAGCTGAGGTGCGCTGCCGCTTCCGTGATAGAACCGGCGAAGGCAGTAAGCCCGCGGGCGGCCTCGTCTGTCCTGGCCCCGGGGGCGCAGTACGCCGTTCGGTTGCTCCTATGCTCGTTTTCCCATTTGAATGAGAGGGAATCCCCTGAGTAGGGCAGGAGAGCGATTTCGTCCACCACCATTTCCGTCAAATGCCTCAGCCCGAAGCACGGCTGGCCGTGGGTCGATTTCAGGTGGACCTCCCGGCGTGCAAGGAGGAGGGCTGTTGCCAGCCCTGAGGGTGATCCGCTGGCGTCGAAAACCAGGTCGAATTCTTCCTTCAAACGGTTCGATGAAACCGTGTCCAGGTCCACAGCCTCGTCGGCCCCCAGGCTCAGCGCGTGTTTCCTGCGCCCGCGGCCCAAATCCAGGGCGGTCAGGGAGCAGTCGGTTCCGCTGCTTTTCCTCCAGGCGGAAAGGGCGATGATGATGAGGGAGCCGAGGCGGCCGACTCCAAGCACGGCGATCCTGTCGCCCTTTTGCGGGCGGGAAACATGAACGGCGTGGAGGGCCGCGGCAAAGGGTTCGACCAGAGCGGCGGTTCTCAGGGGGAGCGTGTCGGCCGGGATGACGGCATGGACCGGGGCGAGGATGAAGGGGCCGAATCCCCCGGGGAGGCGGTCAATCCCCAATACCATCCGTTCCGGGCAATGGGTCGGCAGGCCCGCACGGCAAAACGGGTCCGGATGTATATCCCCCCGGGCCACGCAGGTATCGTTTATCTCTGCCACATACTGACCGCCGCGATCAGGATCGGTGGCGACGACCTCGTGTCCAAGAATTTGGGGAAGGGGGAAGGGGAGGAAGCGCCGGGCGATGTCGGTGGAACATATGCCGCATGCCAGGACCCTCAGCAGACGGTGTCCGGGGCCGAGGGAGAGATGATTTTCCCCGTTTCTGACCACGACCCAGCCCTCCTCCTCGCTGCCCTGAAATTCATAGCGGGCCCGGCTGAAGGTATCGTCCCTGTTGTATTCATGGGCATCAAAGGTAAAGCGGGTCATAAGCGTTATCCGGATATCCGATTTCGGTTTCGCTCATCGGTTTTGATCGAGCTGGTCATCGCGGGACGTGGGCATGGTTTCACTTGCCGTTTATCTCCCGCGTCGGAAGAGTCTGGCCGCCAGCTTCCCGCAGCCGCGGCCCAGCAGATAGAAGAGGACGGCATTCAGGCTTAAGGAGATGATGTAAAAGGCAGCACCGCCCGAACTGTTGAGGAAGAGGAAAAACCAGGGGAAGGTGACGAATAGTATCATCACGCATCCCTCTCCCCGGCAATTGGAGGAGAGCAGGAGAATGACGATGGCAAACACCAGGTACAGGGCGGCGAGGATCAGGCCGGTGGCGGATAATTTTTTCAGGGGGAACATGAGCCTCCTCTTCTATTCGGGGTGATGAGGCACCTATTTTGAATTACGTCTCCCTCCCTGTCAAACGCTTTACCCCTTTTCCTTCATCTTCTTGTACCAGCTCTGATTGCCGTAGAGCTTCTCGGCGCATTCCGGGCAGAGGCCGTGACTGAACTCCGCCTCGGAGTTCCGGGCAATATAGCTTTCCATCTGCTCCCAGCCGCCGGCATCGTTCCGTATCTTTTTACAGGAGGAGCAGATCGGAAGGAGACCGCGCAGGATCTGTATCTCCTCCTCGGACTTCCTGACCGAATCGGTCGCCCGGGAAAGCTCCCTGGTCCTCTGCTCGACCAGTTCCTCCAGATGGTCCTTGTACCGGTTCAACTCCTCGGTTCTCTCGTCCACCCGTCTGCGGAGTGTCCGGTTCCAGAGACCGGTAAAGATGATGATAGCCAGAAACGAAAGGGTTACGGAGAGGGCAATGACCTTCAGCCTCTTGTCCCTGTAAAAGGGATCGTAATGGAGGGAGACCCACTTGTTGCGGATGAACTGCTTTTCCGCCGGGGTGATCCTTCTTACCGCCTTTGAAATAATGGAGTGGAGCAGGACGTTGTCACGTACCGTGGCAAAGCAGAGCTCCGTCTGATAATCCATCTCTCCCGCGATACGGATGGTGGAGATGTTTTCCCTGCGGAGATACCAGCTGGCCGAGGGGAGGTCCAGGATGACCGCCTGTACCTCTCCGACGGATAGCTTCCGGAGGGCCTCCTCCGTAGTTACGAAGAGACGGAGGGGAATCCAGGGGTAACGTGAGGCAACGTGTTCCGTGATGGCATAGCCCTCGGGCATGCCTGTTTTTACCCCGGTCATGCTCTCCATATCCAGGGAGCCACGGAAGTCGGAGCGTACCAGAATCACGTTCTTCAGCGAGACCAGGGGCGGGGTGAAGAGCAGGTACTTTTCCCTCCGGGAGGTGCGGCCCATGGTGACCATGTCCACATCCCCGCCTCTCAACCGTTTAAGTATTTCTTTCCAGTCCGCGAATTTGAGAATTCTGAAATTGAATGATATCTTTTGGGAGATCAACGACAGGTAGTCCGCCATGATGCCGCTGTACATGCCGTTTTCATCCAGGTATTCGAAGGGGGCCCAGAGGGGGTCCGGGGCGATGGTGATCTTCCCCCGGTTTCTCTGGAGCCAGAGGGTTTCTTCCGGGGTCAGGTGAATTTCCTGTTCGCCTTTTTCAGGGGGGAGAAGGAAGAGAACGGTAAGAATGGTGGCTGCCAGGAAAGCGGTTCCCAGTCCCAGAACGGTAAAGATTTTTGTCTTGTCCTGCATTTTCGTAAGGGGCTTTTCACATTTTTTTTGAAGGACAGAAGCTGCCCCCGCTGATGGCTCTCCCCGCATCGCGTCCGGTGATTCCAGCGGGCCTTCGATTATTTCTGTTTACTGTTATAATATACAAAATATGGAGGCATTGTCAAGCCGGAGCCAGGGGGTGATGACCGCAGCGGGGGAGCCCTGCAAGGGGACCGGAACCATCCCAGGGAATGAGGCATCGGTTCGCCCTCTCCCTTAATGAAAGGGTCGTGCAGGATTCTCCCCGGCACCGGACATCACCCCGGCGATGTGGAGAAATAATCCTTGCGGAAATCCCGGAGACCTGTATAATTCGGGAAGATGAGGCTTGAAACCAGCCCTGTTTGTGAGGTGTGTCGATGAAACGGTTCCTGCTCTTCTTTTCCGCGGTGATTCTACCCCTCTCCTGCCGTACTTACTACATACCCGCGGGGAGTATGATGAACACCCTTCATGTGGGAGACCACATCTTCTCAACGATTTCCCTGAGCTATGCACCGCGGCGGGGAGACCTGCTGATCTTCCGGCCGCCGAATGAGGAGGACAAGGACTATATCAAAAGATGCATCGCCATACCCGGCGACCGCGTGGAGATCCGGGAGGATGCCGTGTTTCTCAACGGGAAAAGGCTGGAGGAGCCCTACGCCCTGGGGCCGACACGCTATATTCTCTTCAGCGGCGATACCCGCCGGCTGGACGGGGTCGTCCCTGCCGGGAAACTCGTCCTCCTGGGGGACAACCGGGAGAACTCATTGGACAGCCGCTATTTCGGCTATGTGGATATAAAGTGTGTTAAAGGGCGCGCCTTTTTTCTTTACTGGAACAGTGATGATTTCCGGAAGGGCCGCTGTTCCCGGTGGGGGGTCATCAAATAGACCGCCGGATCAGGCTCTGAATGCGGAATTGATACAGCTGCGCTCTTGTGGGCAGAGAGCGGGGGATCGGGAATGGAAGCGTATTTTCTCCTCTACATCATGACCGTTTTTCTATCCATCGCCGTCATGGCGGGGCTGGCGGTCTATTCCTGGCGTCATCGCCGGGTTTCCGGGGCCCTGGCCTTCTCCTTAATGATGGCTCTTGGAACCTGGGGGGCCCTGGCGGAGGGACTTTCGATCCTGAGCGGAGAGCCGGGGACGGCCGGAATCTGGTATGACGCCCGTTTCCTCACCCTCGCCTGTCTCCCGGTGGCCTGGCTGATCTTCACCCTCCGGTATACCGGGAGGGGGCGATGGATCAACCGGCGGCGTCTGGCGTTCCTGCTGGCCTTACCCCTGGTGACGCTGATCATGATCCTGACCAACGATTGGCACGGACTCTGGGCGAGCCGGAACGTGGTCTTCACGCACCTGGGACGCTTCATGATCGCCGACACCTCGGCACGGATCGGCGGGACCTGGTTCTGGGTTCATTCCCTTTACAGCTACGGCCTCATGTTACTGGGGATGATCCTCGTTCTGAGGATGGCTTTCCGGGTGATTCATCTCTACCGGGGACAGGCGATAGCCCTCAGTGCGGGAACCCTTATCATGATCCTGGGGGCTCTTGTGCCCACCTTCAACCTCTTCCGTGAGGTATTCCGGATCAATCCCATCACCCAGAGCCTGGCACTGAGCTCCCTGGTTTTCTTCTGGGCGATGTTCCGCTACAGGTTTCTCGATATGGTCCCGGTGGCCCGGGAGATGCTGATCGACAGCATGGAGGACAGCATGATCGTGCTGGACCTGCGCAACAGGGTGCTGGACCTCAACGCCGCCATGCACAACCTGCTCAGGGAGGCCTATCATGCCGAAGGCAGGCAGCTTCCCAAAACCCTCATCGGACTCCCGGCGGTCAGGATACTCTCGCCCTGGAGGGACCTGGTGGAGCGCTTCCGCGACGAGAGAAACATACAGTCCGAGGTTTCCGTATCCGTTGCGGGAACGGAGCGTTTCTTCGATCTGCGGATATCACCCCTCCTGGAGGACGGAGCGGTGTCCGCCGGGAGGATCATCGTGCTCCGGGACATCACCCTCCGAAAATGGGAGGAGGGCCGGCTGAAGCTGAGCGAGGCCCGCCTGCAGTCCCTCTATGAGATGGGCCACAGGGGCTTTTCCTCGGAAAAGGAGATCGTCGATTACGCCCTGAACGAAGCGGTGCGTCTGACGGGAAGCGAAATCGGCTACTTCCACTTCGTGAAGGAGGACGGGGAAAACCTGGAGCTTTTTACCTGGTCCCGGGACGTGCTGAAGACCTGCACCGTTTCCCCTGAGCGGCATTATCCCCTGCATGAGGCGGGTATCTGGGCGGACTGCGCACGGCTGAAGAGCCCGGTCGTCCACAACGATTATCCCGAAAGGACGGATCGCAGGGGGTATCCCGAGGGGCATTCCCCCATTTGGCGCCATATGAGCGTCCCGGTCATGGAGGAGGGGCGGGTCATGGCGATTTCCGGGGTGGCCAATAAAGCGCTTCCCTATGACGACTCAGACGTTCTCCAGATGAGACTCCTTATGGACGGGCTCTGGAAGATCATCAAGCGCCGCAGGGCCGAGGAGGCTCTCAGGCTTACGCTGGAGGAAAAGGACCTCCTGCTCAAAGAGCTGGCCCTGAGCGAAAAGCGGCTCCGGGAGCGCAACGCCCGCATGGAGAAGGACCTGAAGATCGCCCAGGCTGCCCAGAAGGGGCTCATGCGGGGGGAGAAGCCCGAGTGCCGCTTCCTCTCCTTCGACTACCGCACCAAGCCGATGGGAAAGGTGGGGGGCGACTATTTCTCCTTCTGCGGAGGCGAGGGGGACTCCCTGGGGTTTTTCATCGGGGATGTTTCGGGTCACGGTATCGCCGCAGCCCTCTTCATCGCCCTGCTCAAGTCCACCACCGACCGGATGTTCCGGGAACACGGGCTGGAGCCGGACCTCTACCT
>CALCJG010000117.1 GCA_937967705.1 uncultured Spirochaetia bacterium | reverse complement strand
ATACGAGCTATCCACTCGTGACTGGAGTTCAGACGTGTGCTCTTCCGATCTACCCGGTTCCATCCGGATGAGAATCTGCAGGAGCTCCGCCGCATACTCATGCCGGCCCGCCATGACGTGCGGAGATCCGACCTCGATCTCAAGCGCCTGGGGGCCGTTCTGGCCGCGGCGTACGAGAGGGAGATTCCCGGCTTCGAGGATCTCCTCCTGCTCCAGGGGCTCGGACCCCGCACCCTGCAGTCCCTGGCCCTGATCAGCGAGGTACTCCACGGAACGCCGACCCGTTTTGAGGATCCCGCCCGTTTCTCCTTCGCCCACGGCGGCAAGGACGGCCATCCCTTCCCGGTTCCCCTGAAGGTCTACGATGAAACCATTGATTTTCTGGATAAAACCCTGCGGAAGGCCCGGCTGGAAAGATCCGAAAGGCTGGGTGCCCTTAAGAACCTTCACAGCCTCACACTCAGACTGGAACAGGAGGCGGCCCCCATGGCCCACTTCGATGAGCTGATGCGAAAGGAACGGCGGGAATCCCCCCGCTACGGGGGCAAGACCGTCTTCGACGAACCATCCAACAAAGGACTCCGCCGGGAGCGACAGCTGAGCCTCTTTCCCGACTGACGTCGGCTAGGCTTACTTCAATTTGAAATAGTCCATCTCCAGCTTCAGGTTCTCGGCTGCCTGAGCGATGTTTTCCGCCGTGGCGTTCAGCTCCTCGGCGCCTGCCGAGTTGCTCTGGGCGGAATTGTTGATCTGGTTTACGGATTTGGCGATCTCCTCGATGGCCAGCTTCTGTTCCTGCATGGAGGCCAGTATCTCGTCCGCCCTTTCCAGAAAATGCTGGGCATCATCCTGTAGAACCTGGTTGACCTCCATATCCTGCCTGGAGAGGTCCGCAACTTTGTTGACCGAAAGGGTAAAGGAGGTCAACCCGTCGAAGATGTTCTGAATGGCGTTGATGGCCTCATTGAGGGACTGGAAGGAGCTGGCCATCTTCGCCTCGGTGTCGTTGACGATCTTGCTGATGGTATTGACGTTGACATTCGTCTGTTCCGCGAGTTTGCCTATCTCGTCGGCTACCACGGCAAATCCCCTGCCCTGCTCCCCTGCCCGGGCCGCCTCTATGGCCGCGTTGAGGGAAAGAAGGTTGATTTTATCCGAGATGTCCGTGATAAGGGTCGTTGCGCCCAACATCTCCCGGGACCCCCCCGCAGCGGATTCGGTCAGCCGAAGGGTCTCCTTGATCTTGTTCTGCACCAGGTCTATGTAGTGATCGATCTCGGATTTGACCCCCAGGGCATCCCCCATCTGAGTGCTCACATTGCTGACGATTTCATAGAGCCTGTATATGTTATCGATGAGAACCTGCGTTCGGCGATGCTGGTGCTGCACGTTTCCGTATATGGATTCCACAGCGGCCGAAATCTCCTCCAGGGTCGAAGTCACCTCCTCGACGGTGGCCGCTGTACCCTGACTCTCCGCGGAAAAATTATCCGCTGCAGCGGAAAGCTCCTCGGAGGAGGTGGCCAGCTCGTCCGCCATGACAAAGACCCTGCTTATGACGCTGTGCATCTTGCTGCCGGACTCATTGAGCTCCTCCGAGAGAATGCCGAACTCGTCCCGTCCCTGCACGTTCAGTTTCTGTACCAAATCCCCCTCGGAATGTCTCCTGGTGAAATCCAGCAGACGGGTCATCTCTTTTCTGATTACAGACCGGAAGGCGAAGAGGATACCCCCTGAAAGGATTATGATAACCGCAACGATCAGGATGATTTTCAGCAGGGCCCATCGGATCTCGTCCCGGACATCCTCAATATAGATCCCCGTTCCGACGATCCACCCGAGTTTATCGAAAGTCCTCACATAGGATATCTTCGGGACGACTTTATCCTTATTGTCCTTCCATTGCCACTGATACTCGACATAGCCGCTCTTTTCAGGCGATCGGCATACCTCCGCCATCTCCACGAAAAGCCGCTTTCCGGCCGGGTCCTTGTAATCGGTGATATCCTTCCCGTCCAGGTCCCCCCGGTAGGGGTGCATGATCATCCGGGG
Source organism: uncultured Spirochaetia bacterium (assembly GCA_937967705.1). Lineage (GTDB taxonomy): Bacteria > Spirochaetota > UBA4802 > UBA4802 > JAGODF01 > CALCJG01. The sequence goes on along the minus strand of CALCJG010000117.1, from coordinate 3,492 downwards.
ATGGAAATCGTTGATCCAGAGATAATCCTTGCCCTCGGGACCATAGCGCATCTGCTTCACCAGCCGGATGACTCTCACCCGGGCCTCTTCCGAATCGAATTTCCCCGGAGGGGAGGACACATAAACATCGTCCATAACACTGACGGCCATATCCACGACGTTTTTCAGCATCTTCTTCTTCTCTTCCAGAATTTTCTTTTGCATCAGGGGAAGCATATAGCCGAAGAGGGTTGCGGAGAAGAGCAGGATGATTACGGCACCCACCGCCAGTAGCTTGTTGGCAATGGACATGTCCTTCCAGTATTGTTTCATGAAATACCTCTAATTAAGGAATAAGGCCGGGAAAGAAAAGAATGTTGCCCGTACATAAACGACAGATGAAGGAGTATACTCCCCCGTGTCATTAAATGCAATATATTTTTTCCTGAGAAACAAGCAATATGCGGACAACTATACTGCCTAATTAGTGAGGAGGGATATTCGGCACCGCATACGCGGGGAATTGGCAAGCGGTGCCGTCTTTCAGTGTTCTGCGAATTGCCTAACGGTTCATCTCCACGAGTTTAAACCGATCCGCCAGGCTCTCAACGACCTTCTGACGCTCTTTCAGATACTCTTTGAACTCATAATGCTTCGTGTGATGGATCTCTACGGGGAGTTCATTCAATTCTTTGTCCAACAGCTCCCTGAGCAGATCCATTTCCTCATTGTTAAACTCCAGATTCATGGCTCTCCTCCTGACGGGAATATAAGCGACCAAATCTTATACCTATAAGATACTGTAAAGCCCGGCCGCAGGCAAATAATGGTACTGTTCTTAAAACCTAATAATAAAACTGGAGAGTTAGGGCCAGAAGCAATAAAGCAGGCGCAGGGATGGCTATCAGGGAAAACCCGCCTTTCGATTCATACGCTTCCAGTAGAGCTGATACCAGAAGGGGACCTCTTTTTTCCCTCCGGCATCATCATATTTTTTTTTCATCACCGCAAGCGAAGACATCTGTATCTCCACGAACTCCTGGGCATAACGCAAACAGGTCTCCTGAAGGGTTTCCGGGGAGGAGGTCTGCCACTTTTCCTCCACATAACGCCGCATGTTCCCCTCGATCACATCCCTCTCCCTCCGCCAGTCATCGGCCACCAGGGGGTAGTTCATCAAGGCGCGGCGGTGGATCTCCTCCCCCGCCCACCAGAGAACCGAGGGATCGTAGCGCCCCCCCGCCGATCCGTACACATCCCGCTCCCCCTGGCGCAGAGGCGAGGAAATCTCGCTGGCCGGATACTGGTTCTGCCCCGGGAGCAGGGTATGGGGCTTATAGAGGGAAAGGCAGGGGGCCGAGGTTCCGGTCAGATAGACCAGGGGCGGCCGCCCCTCCTTTAACAGGGCCACCATGGATCCGGTGGTTTGCGTCGAAACCAGACCGCCCGCATGGAGGCAGAGCCTCTCCATCGGTTTGCGCCCGGGCCGAAAGGATCCATCGCCATGATGGCGTAATATGCCCATTATATCCCCGCTGTCCAGCGCCCCCTGCTTTTCCCTGAGCAGGCTCAGGCTCATGGCCCTTCGCTCCCGCCCCCTGGCCAGCCGGGTGAAGAGGCTGTCGCTGAATCGGGCGGCAAAGGAAACCCTACGCACATCCGGGGAGGCACCGGCCGGTTCCTCCTCCTCGAGGAAGGATTCCGTATAATCCTCTTCCAGCGTGAGACAGTTGGAGATGCTGGCCACTCCCGTTACCGAACGGCTGACCCATTTCCGGCCCGCCGTTTCCAGGATATAGCCCTCCCCGGCATCAGCAATCAGGAAGGAGTTGTGATAATTGAGCCGGCTCTGATAACCCCCGTTCCCACCCTGGCCGTAACGGTCCAGGAGATACAGGGATATCTCCAGGGCCTCCCGGGCTGTCTTGCCCCTCTCCAGGGCCAGGCGCAGGATGTCCATTCCCGTCAAACCGGTGGGGCTGTACTTCTCCCGGGTAAAGACGGCCTCATTGCCGATGGCAACACCGTACTCGTTGACGCCCATCTCCCCTCCGAACATCCAGAACGGCCGGGAGAGGAGCACGGCCCCGGTATAGGGAACCTGATCCACTTCGATGTAGGTGCATTTCCGTTTCATTCCCGCGGGATGGAAGGCAGCCGGAACGAAGGTGATGTTCTGAGCCTCGTTGGGCTCCCGGTCGGAGTTTTTCGCCAGGATCATCACGCCGTTCCGGGTGGAATCCGGCGACGCCAGAAGAGTATCACACATAACCGTACCCCCTTTTCATAACGGAAGAAGTCGCTCTATTTTGAGTATACATACAGGAAAGAGCGGGTGCAACCGGGAATCCCCTTTTTGGGAATTTTTGTGCCGAAGACCGGAAAGCCCCGGAATCCGCAGTCATAGGGTGGGGGGTGATGGGCGCCGGCCTATAAAAGGGATCGCAGGGCGGGGTTTAGCTCCCGGTATTTGAAACGGAAACCGGCCTCCTCCAGGCGGGAGGGCATCACCCGCTGACTGGAGAGGACCAGTTCCCGGCCCATCTCACGGAGGAACAGTTTTATGGCCCATCCGGGGAGGGGAACCCAGGCAGGCCGTTTCATCACGCGCCCCAGGGTCCGGAAGAAGTCCCGGGCACGAACGGGTTCCGGCGCACAGAGATTGAAGACACCCTCCAGCTTCCGCTTTTCCAGGAGGAAGGCGATGGCCCGGAGTTCATCGTAGATATGTATCCAGGAGAGCCATTGAAGACCGTTGCCGGGGTATCCCCCCGCGAAATAGCGGAAGGGGGCGATAAAGGGCGAGAGGAATCCCCCCTCCTCCCCCAGGACCAGGGAGGTGCGCAGAACCGCATAACGCACACCCTCCTGCACGACAGGCCGCAGTATCTGCTCGGCCCTCCCGGCGACCTCGGCAAGGACCCCCCTGCCCGGCGGGGAGTCTTCCCGTAAAATCGCATCCCCCCGGCTGCCGTAAAAACCGATGGCCGACGACTGAAGGACCACCTCCGGTTTTTTACGGACGCGAGAGACCGCTTCGAGCACCGCGGTTCCGGCCTGAAGGCGGCTCTCCATGATCCGCTTCTTTTTCTCCCGGGTCCAGTAGCCCGTGGAGATGTTCTCCCCGGCGAGGTTGATGACGGCGGCAGCACCCTCCAGCAGGGGAAGCCATCCCTCCGTCGTGGAAGCGTCCCAACGGACCCAGCGCAGGGATTCTGTCCCGGTCGTCCGGGGTACGGTGCCGCGCGAGAGGGCAATCACCTCATAGTCTCCCCGGAGGAGATGCGCGCAGAGAGACCTACCGATGAATCCCGATGCGCCCGTTACGATGACCCTCGGCTTCATGATCCTCCGCCCCCGCCGGCAGTCTCCTCCATCCGCTTCTTCTTGTAATCCGAAGGGGTCAGTCCCATGACTTTCAGGAACGCACGGTTGAAGGTGGCCAGGCTCTCGAAACCCACGGAAAAGGCTATGTCGATGATCTTGTCCTCCGTCTCCACAATGCGCCGGGCG
>CALCJG010000116.1 GCA_937967705.1 uncultured Spirochaetia bacterium | reverse complement strand
TCTTCGTCGCATTTATATCACCCGGCACTCATACAGGGATATCTTTTCGTCATCGCTCATGAGGGGGATGTTGTTTGCCAGGCTCTGGACGATGAGCATCCTGTCGAACGGGTCCTTGTGGTGGAACGGGAGGTCCTTTAACAACAAGGCGTCTTCGGCCGTAAAGTTAAGCAGTTCAAAACCGCTTTTATCCGCCATTTCAATCGGGTTGAAATCAATGGAAATTTTACCCAGTGACGCCTTTATCATGAGTTCGGCGATACTGATGGAGCTTACGAATATCTGGTTTGCCTGGGTTTCAATTTCCCTCAATTTGCCGGGGTTGATACTCCCCGGATCGGAAAGAGCCCATAGAAATATATGCGTATCAATCAGTATTTTCATACGTCCTTTCCATAGAACAGTTCATTGATTTCAGGGTCTTCATCATTGAAATTTTCGGGAATGACGATCTTTCCTTTTAAAAGGCCGAGTTTTCTTTTACCTTCCTTTTTATGGGGAACCAGTTCAACCAGGGGGAGGTTGTTTTTTGCGATGATGACCTTTTCCCCATGATACGCCATGTCGACCAGCTTAGACAGGTTGGCCTTTGCTTCGGACAGATTGACGATCATGGAAACCTCCTTTTTTACGTATCCGTAATGTGCTGTATAACTTGTGAAAAGTGCATCCCCTGGTAACAGCAATACAGCACAGGGGAGCTCGATGAATTATCAGCCATTATGGTTTAATATACCAAAATTGGTTCAGTTGGTCAACCATGTTTAATTTTTAATCTTATAAGGAAGTTACCCTCTCTTCCCAATAAAAGTTCCTCGACAGAATGCCTCTTATGAGAAGTACACCCTTTCGGAAGTTAACCTCCCTAAAGCAAAAAACCCCTTTTCAGAAAAATCCCCAGGCCGGAACCCCGTCCGCATCCCCTTCGAAAGATACATCTCCTCTCATGGATGTCAACAGGGCATATCATTCAGCCGGAAAGTATCCCTGCAGTTATACTTTTCCCGGATTAAGCCTAACGGCAGGGGTAAATTGGAAGTTCTTTAGTTTATCGCTTACAGAGTTCGGTTAAGAATATCCGAAAGTTTCAATTTGATCATTCCGTTATCCGGCGTATAGCTAAACTGCCTTCCCCAGGGAGCCCAGGGGGCATAATAGGAGGTACTTGGAATATTAGGCACCTTGATGTTCCAATTGGCGAATTTCTGTACTGGAATCGACTTATTGGTAAACAGAGTACCATAAGTATTTTCCTGATTATAGTAGAAATATCCCGGTGCAAACCCCATAAAGCCGCCGAACTTCGATACTGTCCGCACATAGGTTCCGTCTTTTTCATAGAGACACAGCACCAGAGTAAAGCTTTCATTGCTGCCGAACACGTCATCTTTAAGCGAACCCGGCGCCATTTTCGGATAAAAGTCCACATCGAATTTGAGGTAGCGGTCACCGCGCGGACCCCAATCCAGAGGACCGCCTGTTCCCATATCAAGACATCGGGTAATATTGATGAGACTCCATGATTTTTTCGGGCTCGGCCACAGCGCCGCCGGGTGTCTCTTGCTGTCCCATGCCATCTTAGCGGTAAATTTTTGTGCAAGAAATTTTGAGTTATTCCTTATCTTCTGCAGCAGCTCGGCTTTAGCCCCGGTATAGACCGGAATGGGTTTTGCGTATTCCGCCTGTCGCATTTTTTCTTTTTTGACTTCGGCTTTAGCTTTGTTAAAGCTTTCACCGGAATTAGCAGCATAAATTTTCCTGTACAGCTCATCTTGATCGCCGTAAAACCAGGCTTCAGTCAACTGAACGCCAATCTGCGGTACCCAATAGGTCAGCGAATCGCCTGCTTTAAAGAATTCACCCGTGAAGAACAGGGGCTTTTTCCCCTCGGGGAGATACACAAATCCCCGTTCGGTAAATCCTATTATTGTACCATAGCGGGATACCGTCTTAACGAATTTCCCGTTATACTCATAGAGGTTTAAAACCATACGCAGCGTCCTCGCCTTAAGAACCTTGGATGTACTCCCATGCGAACTGGTGATGCCTTTCAGGCCCCCGGGAAACTTCTTATCGTTCCATTCTTGAGTAAACATCAGATAGCGGTCGCCTTTTTTCCCAAAGTCTATCTTCTTCATGGCAGTATCAACCGGCGCTGAAAATTTAGACAGCGTCCAGTTGGCGCTGCTTCCTGGTATACGTTTTGATGTTTTGACGCTCCAGACATTCGCCTTATAATACCTGGTGGACAGCATTATATCCCCGCGCTTTGCCTCATGAAGCAGGTAATCCCAGTTCGGCTGCTGCTCAGCATAAAGGGGCAGCAGAACAGCTGCGATGAAAGCAAGAAGCATAATTCTTTTTATCATAGTTATTTTCTCCTTTGAAAACCGTTAAAAAAAAGATAATAAAAATCAATACTATTTTTAACGCAATATAATGCAAACAATAATGTTCCGATTCCTCTTTCCCGGAGGGGAGCATGGCAGTACGGCAGTCGGGGCATCGCTCGGGATTTGCGTTAAAACCGGCCCCCCTCATCCCCGGACCGCCGACATCTTCCCTATCCCTCCGCTTCATCACCCCAGCCCCTCCCATGCCCCTCCAACGGAGATCCGAAAAGGCAGGGGGTTTCGGCCGAAAACCCCGACAGGTATTCTTTATGCAATAAAGATTCCCCCCTCCCACACATATAAAAAGAGGGATCACCATATTTTCACATTGCAACCCGACCCTAAAACCATCCGCCGAAGGCGGATACAAACCGCCCATCTGTCTGAGCCGCGTCCCGCTAAGCGGGCAAGGCGAGTTATGGGCGCCAGCCCCTCCGGCGTCTGAGGAGGGCGCGGGAAGGTGCAGGAAGGGTGCCGCCCTGCACCCTTCCTGCAGGGTAAGTTCCTCCCCAGGAACAAATCTCCAGACCCCCGGAGGCAATAAAGGCCTCCGCCAATCCCGTCTCAGGGAAGCTTCAACTCATCGATCCGCAGGCGGTCCTCCTTTTGGTAGAGGATGAAGGGCCTCTTCCCGCCCCCCAGCAGCAGACGGGAGTTCCGCGGAAAGGGGCCGGCGGTCTTCCCGTTCACCCAGCAGTAGCGGCCGCTCCTGTCTTTCGGCAGGTAGGAGACCGTATAGACCGAGAGATCCCGGCTGAAGGCCGGATGATCGGGCCAGCTGGAGCGGGGAAAGAGCGGATACCGCTCGCCCTTCAGGTAAAGGTGGATCATAGAGTCGTTTTCGTACAGATAGGCCAGGGCGCCGGAGGAAGGATTGTAATACATGTACGGCCGAAGGTTCGATAAGCAGTAAATTCTTTCCGTCAGAACCCTGTCGCAAAGGACCGAAAAGGTATCCCTTTCGGTCTGATACTCGAAGAAAAAGCTTTCGGGAGAGGCCTCCTGGATATTGGGGATGTATCGATAGGGCCCAAAGACCTTCCCGTTGACCATCACACGCCCGCCCTGAGCTATCTTCGAGTGATGGCAGAAGAGGCGCCGGTCGTCTGATATCCTCAGGTGATATCCTTTGAAGGGTCCCAGTATCTTCCCGTTATGCCATACGTGTTCCCCCGACTCCCGGGAAGAGGACCGCTTCTTATTGTTCCCCGGAGGCGCCAGGTACACGAAGGCAGGTTCGTCGCGGAACGTAAAGAAGACATCGGACACATAAGGATACGGCCCGAATCTCTTCCGTCCCCACTGGACGTACCGGCTCCCCTCCTTTCCGGAGACGGTGAGGACCTTCGTTCCGGAAACGTTCCAGGCGGCCTTCGTCAGGGAATCGAAGGGACCGAAGGTCTTCCCGGCAATCTCCGCCATGCGCTTTCCCTTCCGGACATAATGATAGCCGATGCGGAAAGCCTCATCACCCAGGCGCAGGAGATCGTTGAAATGATAGCGTCCCAGATCACCGGTCCCGATGTTTTCGTCCCGATAATAGCGCTTTGCCCTCTTGCTCTCCCGAAATTCCGCTCCTGCCCATTGGAGATAATAATCCCGGGAATAGCGGGTGGGATTACCGGTAATCAGGAGCCGGGGGGTATCGAGGGGGCCCCTGTCCCGGCCGTTCAGGATAATGCCCTCGTGTTTCCCGTCATGGTAGTGTATCCCGTAGTCCCCCGCGTCGTTGATGATGACCGCCAGGACGTCCCGAAAGGGCCCCATCCTCTTTCCTGCGGCGATGACGTAATCCCCATCATCCTCCGTATAGGAAAAGATCAGGCGGCGGCCCGCCGGGGACAGATACATCCCCCGGAAACGCTCATAGGGCCCGTAGGCCCGGCCGTCGAACCAGAGATACTGTTTTTTCCCCACATTGTAGAGCAGCCCTCCGCGCTCCACGAAGTCACGGCTCACCACACCGAAGGAATCGAAGGAATCCACCCGCATCTCGCTGCCGTCTTCGAAGGCAATATATCTTGTGCAGATCTTCGGCGCTTCCCTGTCCCGCCGTCCCCGTCCGCCGGCCATGGCTGCAGCAAAATCTCCAGGAAAGCTGATACAGGATGCAGTACAGTTATAGATACAATACCCTCCCTTAACGAAAGGGGTGGCCACCATATCCAGAAACGTCTGCCTGCAGAAGGCCACGGCCGCTCCGGAATGCTCTTTCCCGACAGCGCAGGTTACCAATTTCCCTTTAAAATACTTATCGTTGATCTGGAAACCGTCGCCGGTACTGAAGACCACCGTCTTTGCGTCATCGGAGAGGAAGGGGCCGAAGATACGCACATGACAATCCGTCATAAAAATTTCCGGGCAGTAGAGACGGGGCTTTCGTCCCTTGAGGGGGAAATCGGCCACCGGGGTTTGTACCAGATCCGCCTGAAGGCCGGAAAGGGTCATTACGAAGAGGAATGTCAGAAGTGTCTGGAGAGGTTTCATGCGGATATCATCCTTCCTGTTGATTTTCAATAAACCATAACAGGACTCTACGGACATATCAACGCATTTTTTTTGGCCCGCCCCCCCAGATCAGCAGCAACTCAAGGGAAACGTTAGCTGGAAACGCCCTGCCGTGTACCGCAATCCTCCCGCCGCCACCAGTAGGGTTATCAATGCTTGCCGACATGAAGGGAATCCACAACACCGGGAGTACTTCCCATAGTCTGGAGAAGAAAAAATATCTCAGGGCGCTGGAACCGCGCTGAAACACCCCCCTGCGGAAAGAGAATCCCGATGCTGTCCCTTCACCCTTTCATCAGAGCCATGTGCCTGCGCCGGGAAAATATCTTGAGCATCTCAAACCACATGACGCTCAGAACCCCCGCCCCCAGGGCAATCAAGATGTCCCAGGAATGCATCCAGTTGAAGTGGAAGATCCTTTGGAGGAAAGGGACGCTGATCACCAGTCCCAGGAAGAAGGAGGCCCCCAGCACCACCCAGAGTAGGGCCCTGTTGGTGTCCCGCAGCGAAGCGAGAATGGTCTTGGTCCACGAGCGGTTGGCCAGGATCAGGCAGATATTGGAGACGATCAGGGTAAAGAAGGCCAGGGTCCGGGCGTCGGCCGCCGACTGCTCCCACATCAGGGCCAGCTTATAGACGATCATGATCACTCCAAGGACGAAGAAACCCTGCAGCAGGCTAAGGGAGATCAGGCGCCTCCCGAAGAGGGGCTCGGCGGGGTCCCGGGGAGGGCGATCCATCACATCAGCCTCCTCACTCTCCTGCTCGAAGACCACGGAACAGGCCGGGTCTATGATCAGTTCCAGGAATACGATGTGCACCGGATAGAGGATCACCGGCCAGTCCATGAGAACGGGGATGAGGGAGGCGCCAGCTATGGGGACATGGACGCTGATGATATAGGCCATCGCCTTGCGGAGATTGTCATAGATCCTGCGGCCCAGACGGACCGCCGCGACGATGGAGCTGAAGTCGTCCTTCAGCAGGACGATATCGGCGGACTCCCGGGCCACGTCGGTGCCCCGCTCGCCCATGGCCACGCCGATATGGGCGGACTTGAGGGCGGGAGCGTCATTGACCCCGTCGCCGGTCATGGCCACCATCTCGCCGTTTTTCTTGAGGGCATCCACCAGCAGAAGCTTCTGTTCCGGAACCACCCGGGCGAAGAGGTTGACTGTCTTGAGACGCTGCGCCAGATCCTCCCCGTCCATCGCATCCAGTTCAGGACCCGTGATGACCTCCTCGATGTTCTTCAGCCCTATCTGCGCGGCGATATTCCGGGCCGTCACGGGATAATCCCCGGTAATCATCACCACCCGTATGCCCGCGTTGTAGCACTCCTCAATGGCCCGGGGAACCGTGTCCCGTATGGGATCGGCCAGCCCCACGAGCCCGATGAATTCGAAGTCGAAATCATGCTGCCCCGGGGGCAGGCAGGACCCGTTGAACCTGGCCCGGGCCACGCCGAGGACGCGCAGCCCCTCACCCGCCATGACGTTTACCCGCTCGGCCACGTCCGCCCTCTCCTCCTCCGACAGATGGCACAGATCGGCAATAGCCTCCGGAGCCCCCTTGGCGGAAACGATATGCCCCTCCCCCTCCGGTGACTGATACACATGGGACAGGCAGAGCAGTTCCCTGGAGAGCGGATACTCCTCTATGATGGGCCAGTTGTCATGGAGATGTTCTGTATTGATGAGACTCCTGTAGCCCAATTCCCTCAAAGCCTTCTCCATGGGATCAAAGGGGTCCTTCTGGCTGGCCAGTATGCCGTACTCGATGAGCTCGTGGAAAGTCTCGGGTAATTCGGCAGCCCCTCCGGCGGGCACGTCGTAATAGGAACCTACGGCATAGAGCTTGCGGAGACTCATGCGGTTTTGCGTGAGTGTGCCGGTCTTGTCCACGCAGAGCACCGTCGCGGAACCCAGGGTCTCCACGGCGGCGATCTTGCGGGTCAGGACCTGTTTTTTAGAGATACGCCAGGCCCCCAGGGCCAGGAAGATGGTCAGCACCACCGGAAACTCCTCCGGCAGCATGGCCATGGCCAGGGTAATGCCCGAGAGTATGCCCTGCAGCCAGTTGCCCCGGGTCAAGCCGTACACCAGCACGATGATGGAGCAGAGGATCACGGCAAAGAGAAAGACCGTCTTGACCAGCCGGCCCGTTTCCGCCTGCAGTACCGTCTTTTCGTTTTCGATGCTCGAGAGGGCCCTGCCGATCTTGCCGATCTCCGTATGCCCTCCGATGGAGAGAACCTGCGCCACCCCCTGTCCCTGAACCACCAGGCTCCCGGAATAGACATAGGGAAGATCGTCGCCGCCGGGGCGTCCGATGGGCGCCGTAGTGTCCTCCGCGGCGGTCTTTCTTACAGGAAGGGACTCCCCCGTCAGGAGAGACTCGTCCGCCGTAAGGTTGAGGCTCCAGAGCATCACCGCGTCAGCGGGAACACGGTCGCCCTCACGGAGGATGATGATGTCATCCCGCACCACCTCGCGGCCGGCAATCCTCTTTTCCTCCCCGTCGCGTATCACCAGGGCCCGGGGGCTGGAAAGATCCTTTAACGCCTCCAGCGCATTCTCCGTCTTGTTCTCCTGGTAGATGGTGATCCCCATGATGACGAAAACGAATCCCAGGAGCATTACCGCCTCCTCCACATCCCCCAGCAGAAGGTAGATGGATCCGCAGGCCACAAGTAGAAGGAACATGGGCTCCCGGAAGATCTCGAGGATTATTCTCAGCACTCCCCTCCTTTGAGCCGTGGGGAGTTCATTGTATCCCTCTTCCTTCAGCCGTTTTTGAACCTCTTCTTCGGACAAACCCCGGATGTTCCTGATGTGCTCCTCTCCTTTTTTCATCACATCACCCTCCTTACCGTAATCCCGACTGACTATCAGTCATTTTATTTTGACAGCTTCTTTATATTCTTATTTGAATTGTACCCGGTGGTAGACCCAAAGCCCGCTCCATCATTTCATTGACGGCGGGTATCATAGCCTCGCCATCTCCCCCCTCATTGGGACTGTCATAGAGATAGCCGATGATGGACAGCAGGAGCACAGCGGTCTCCCGGGGATACCGGGCCGTAAAGACCCCTTCCCTTCCTCCCTCCTCGAGGATACGGGTAAATACGGGAATGAGGATATCCATCAATTTACCCACCAGTTTCTGGTGCAGCAGGGCATTACGGTCTTCATGGATATAGGTGAAAAAATCCTCCCGACGGTTCTTGAGATCGAAGACGACCTGGATGATGGCCCGGAGTCTGGTAAGGGAGTCCCGTTCCGCACTCTCCGCCAGGCCGCCGATCTCTTTCCGGGCCTCCTCAAAAATGCGGTCAATGACGGATTTGAGAATCTCCTCTTTGGATTTGAAATAGTAATAAAAGGTCCCCTGGGCTACATTCACCCGCTTCACGATATCGCTTACCGAGGTCTGCTCATATCCTTCCTTTATGAAGAGATCCTCTGCGGCGTCCAGCAGCTCGTTTCGTCGTGTTTCCGGATCTTTGGTTATTCGGGCCATCAGTTAATCCATTTTTATGACTGGCAGTCAGTCATATTGATAAGATACAGAAATTTGCTCCTTCCGTCAATCTTCTTTTCATATTTTCTGCCGTTCGGTTTAATCAACCCGTGATCCCCTTCAGGGCTATTCCTCTGCCATAACACAGGGGATTCCCTCACCACCTAAAGGCACTGCAAGGGGAGGATGAAACAGTCTGAACCCGGCATCCGGTGATGGTTTCCCGGCCGACGGACGGTTCTAAAGACCCCTTACATCAGATCGGCCGCTTCTCCCTCGAAGAGATGATACCTCTGCGACGCGGACTCCTGGGCCTCCCGCCGAGCCTCATCCACCCCGGTCACATTTTTCATCAGCACATCAATCACCCCTCCGTCCAGGGCATCTTCTCGAACCATCTCCCCTATTATTTTCAGAGTCTCCTGCAGCGTGAGTGCCCTTCGATAGGGTCTCTCCTCCATCAGGGCCGTAAAGACATCCGCAGCAGCGACAATCCGTGCCTCAAGGGGGATTCCCTGTTCGGGGAGATGAAAAGGATATCCTGATCCGTCCATCCGTTCATGGTGACAAGAGGCCCAGAGGGCCACGTCCTCCAGACTCTTCACAAGAGTCATCGCTTTATAGGTCAGGAAGGGATGCCGCCGCATGATGATCAGCTACCGGCTGTCAAGGGGGGCAGGCTTGTCGAGGATTTCCCCGGGGACCGCCAGTTTTCCCAGATCATGCAGATAACCGGCAACAATGAGTTTCCGGCATACCGTATCCGGCAGGGAAAGGTCTCTTGCAAGAGTTTCCGTTACGGCCGCCACCCCGCTGGAATGGGTGGCCGTAAACCTGCTGCGGAAATCTATGATACGGCAGTATATGCGGGATAGCTCAATCAATCCCTCCGTATCGATACCCCTGGAAACGGGGAGACGGGAAGAGGATCCCAGAAAACCGTCCAGAGTGATTTCATACCAGAAAGACTCCCTCAAAGCCAGGTCACAGAAAACATCCACCAATTCCGGGGAGAACATCCTGCCCCTCTCATCCCGGACCCGGGCGATAACATCCTCCCTCCCCGTATGATCGAATCCCCCGGTCTTGAGCAGTATATCGATACGATCCGCCAGATGAAGGATGTGGCTTTCCACGGGAACCAGGGTACTGTCAATGGCATGATCGACCTCCCCATTCCACCATGCATGATGGAAACGGATGATCCGGACCTCCTCCTGCAGCGGTTGAAAATCACGAAAAAGGCGGAAGGCCACCTCGCTGTGTCTATTGTGCATCCTCCCTGTAAAGCCTTCATCAAAGTTCAGAAGTGACAGGCGCTCCTTAAGGGACAAGGCCCCGATATCATGGATAAGAGAAGCCATCACAAGAGAATGCTCCGCTCTTTCAGGCAATCCCATGGCCCGGGCAATATGCTGAGCGATGAGGGCTACCCTTCTATGATGATTTGCCATTGTCGGAGAAATCATATCCGCCGCGGCGGACACGAATATTACCAGGTCAGAGAGAGGAAAAGGGGTTTCTTCGGTGAGCATAGTGTATCCATTGATAATTATTGATTATCATATATCATATCATTTTTCCTCTTGATTTCAATTCCTTTATAAAAAAAACCCCTCGGGAGAGGGGTGAATCCATTTTATGCGTGTCGGCATCCCGGAAAACATCGGGAAACCGGTTTTCAGAGGCATGGGAAATATATCTGAGAAAATAGCTGTAAAAGGCTGCTCTGTCTTATCAAAATCCGGCCGAACAGGATTTGAGCAACCAAGAGACGGATTTCATGCTCCTCGGTTCAACGATTCTCGGCATGGGTACATGACATCAGGGGGGGTGATGCGGTTCAGCCGATAAGACTTGACAAAACCCGAAGAAAGCTATTCTGCTTGTATCCGGGTCACACAACAATCTGCCGATGGGCAGAATTACCATAAACCGGGCAGCTACAAAAACAGTCCGACTCAAAGATCGTCCGGGAAAGGAGTAAAACATCATGAAAACCGCCTCCCTTTTCATAACCGCCCTGCTGATATCCATGATATTTCTGCCCTCCTCCCCGGGAAGCAGCTGGACCATGGAGAAGGGCCCCCGGGACGACATTGTAGCCGCCCCGCCTCCCCCTCCCCTGGAGACCTTCGAATTTCCGGCCTTTAAAAAGACCACCAGGGACGCGGAGCCCCATTTCATCAGGATTATCGTGGTTCTGGGATACGAGAAAAACCCCGCTCTGGCGGCAGAGCTTAAGGCGAGGAAGGATCAGCTGCGGCATGTCATCAACATTCTTCTTCAGGGAAAGTCCGTATCCGAACTCTCATCCCTGTCGGACAAGATAACCCTGGCAGAGGAGATCAAGGCCCACATCAACGTTCTTCTGAAAAAGGGAACGGTCAAGGAGGTTTTTTTCAAGGAGTTCATCCTGAACTGAGAGGGAACGCTTCCTACCCCTCCGCGCCCACGGCCCGGCTGAGCTCCCGCGACTTCTCCGTAATGATCTCCGTGAAGCTCATGATCCGGGCGTTGGCCTGGGCGATCTCCTGGGCCATCTCCGAGAGCCGCTCCACGGTGCGCATCGTCTGCTCCATGGAGTTCTTCTGCTCCGTGGTGGAGGTAACGATCTCCCGGGAGAGGGAATCGATGACGTCCGATTGGCGGACCACCATCTCCAGTGCCTTGTTCTGCTGTCCCATGAGATCCCGCACCGACTCCACGTTCCCCTGCACCGTGCCGATCATGTTGAATACGCCCACGGTGGACTCCCTGGTCCC
>CALCJG010000115.1 GCA_937967705.1 uncultured Spirochaetia bacterium | reverse complement strand
ATCTGCGGTCCTCATCGGGTCAACGGAAAGATTGTCGGGTATAAGCTTAAAAGAGTGAAACCCTACAACATCCTCTACGGTGTGGGTTCCCGGGCCGATGATATCATCCTTAAGATCAACGGGCAGGAGATGATCAGTACCGAGGCCTTCCTGCAGTTCTGGAATATGAAAAGGGAGGCCGAAAGGTTTTCAGTGGAAATGCTGCGGAAACAGGTCAGGGAGACCAGAACGTTTGTCGTTGAAAGGGAGAAAAATCGGTAAGGACCGTAACGGGGTTTTCGGATAACGATAGATGATGTTTCCTTCATGACCGTGGGGGTAACGTCAGGGAGATCGGAGGTGAGGAATGTCCGGGGAACGGGATGACAGGGAGTTCCTCCTGAAGGAGCTTGCGGGCAGACTCCGGGATCTGGTGGAGACCATCAGAAATGGAAGAAAAGGCAGGGATTTCGCCGTCAGGGGGGATGATGACGGCATCGACAGGTATGAGTATACGGAACTGGAGAGTGCATACTGCGCGACCGTCGGAAGGATACGCGAGATCATCACGGGGGATGCCGGGTTGCTGACCGGGGAATTGCGCAGCGAGATCGCCCGTCTTCTGCACGAATCATCCCCCGCTGAGGACTCCTTCCGGGGGAGGACACCGGCATACGGGGGCGACTGGCAGGATATCGACTCTCCGGTCAAATGCTGCGTGGAAGAGATGGAAGAGTTTCTGCGCGGCATAGAGGAGAGGGAAGGGGGCAGGAGGTGATATGTCGAGGACCATTATCTCCTGTTGCCCGGGATATGGCCTTCGGTACTCTAGGACACTGAAATGAAATTTATTACCGCCGTCATACATATCTGGTTCCTGGGCATCATGCCGCTCCTCGCCCTGGTGAGGCTGGTGTTCAATCCCGATATCTATAAACCGCTTCAGAAGGTCATACCGGGGCCTGTGGTGGTGGGAGTGATGATCTGCGGCATTCTGGCCATTTTTTATATTATCTCCTACTCCTTCGTAATCGCGGAATTCTATCTGAACCTCTCATCGGATTATCACGGCAGGAGCCGGATTGCCGCGCCGGATTATTATATCATGGTTGCCTCCCCTTTCGCATGGCTGGTTCTGGTATATTTCTTCAACCGTGGGGGTCTCCTCATGGAGGCGGTGGAGTCCGGGGGGATTGCCCTGATCAGCCAGCACCTGACGCTTCATGTCGTTCACTGGCTGGCATGCAGGGAGAGGAAGCGGTCCGGCGGTGTGCTTCGCCTTTCCCTTTTTCTCGCCGCTACGATGATCATCTTTGCTGCCCTTTCCGTTTATATCACCTATGCGATAATATTTATGGAAGAGTCGCTTTCCTGGAACCTGTTCTATATTGGTTTTCTGGCTGTCTCCGTTGCCGGGAGTTTCAGTTTCTTTTACAGGAACCGGGGGGAGATCTGGAAAATTACCGCAGGTGGATAGATATCATGATCGTGACGTAAATAGGGATGGATGGCTGATGTTTTACGGAATGTAATAAATCTTTTTACTGAATGAACGGAGTTAGCTCAATGAAAAGAATGGTCATCCTCATTCTCTTGATGATTGTTCCAACAGTATCGGGGGATGGGAAAACGAATCCAAAATACCAGTGGAACGGTTCACTGATCACAGCGGCTAAAAGGGGTGATCTCAAAGGAGTTAAGGAACTCCTGGGTAAGGGGGCCAGTCCCGATGCACGGGATAAATGGGCTACCGCCCTCTACTATGCCGTGGACAGGAAGCATTATGAGGTCGTGAAGTATCTCCTGTCGAAAGGCGCTAATTCTGTGCTGGCCAATGCCAACGGCGATCTGCCTCTCGCCCGTGCCGTAGACATGGGAGACCGGAAGATGGTCGAGACGATGCTGGATGCCGGTGCCAGGATAAACGCTGCCGCCAGCGCCACGGCCCTCCAGCGGGCCGCGTTCAACGGCCATGTCGATCTAGTGAAGCTTCTTCTCTCCCGGGGAGCCAGCGTCCATAAACGCTCGAAGTTTAGGGGAACGGCGGTGATGACGGCGGTCTACAATGCAAAGGTTGCCGAGGCCGTGCAGATCGAGATCCTTTCCCTGCTCATCGCCCGCGGGGCCCGGGTGAACGATGCCTGCTCAGAGGGGGACACTCCCATCATGAACGCGGCCCAGGACGGGCGGCTGGAGGTGGTCAGGTATCTCGTATCCCGGGGGGCGGACATTCACAGGCGCGATATCCGCGGGATGACCGCCCTGGCCCGGGCGGCTTCCCTGGGGCGGGGGGAGGTTGTAAAATATCTCGTCTCGAAGGGGGCAAAAGTGAACCTTCCGAAGAGTTCCCCCGTAGCTATGGCGGCGGGCAACGGCCATATCGAGGTCGTGCGGTTTCTGATCGAAAAGGGCGCGGACACGGAGAAGAAGGGCCGGCTTGCCGTGCCCGCCCTGATGACGGCATGCCGCGGGGGTTATATCGAGATCGTGAAGCTCCTCGTCGAAAAGGGGAGCGACGTCAACATAAAGAGTGAATACGGCTCGCCCCTGGCCTTTGCCGTCTTGAGCAGGAAGACCCGGGGGGCGGTAAAAATCGAGATGATCAAATATCTCCTCTCAAAGGGAGCGGAGATCAACCCCGGGAAGAGGGCTCACATCACTCCGCTCAATGCTGCTGTGTGCATGCACGATCTGGAACTGGTCCGGTACCTCGCCGAGAAGGGGGCCGATGTGAATCTCCCGGATCGATATGGCCATACCCCCCTTATCAAGACCGCCGACAGAGGCTGTCATCACAATAAGAGCTGGGAAAACTTCGACAGGGAATACGCCCGCATCGCGGAATTTCTCCTTGACCGGGGGGCAGAACTTCATCGAAGGAACAGGGACGGAAAGACCGCCCTCATGCTTGCGAAGCTGTACGGATATAAAGAGGTTCAGACGGTTCTGGAGAAGGCTGTCGGTGAGAATTAAGAAACCCCAAAGGGTGCCTGTACAAGGAAGAAAACCGCTCTGCAGGGAATCCCAAGAGGCAGTAACGGTATATTCCTTGATCTCTGTCGGGATACTCTGATAATACTGTTTGTTCATAGATAGAGGGGTGGACCTGTTCCGGGGCCATGGAAGACGGGTTGCAGGAGGATTGTCATGGTAAAACTGGTATTTCTTATCTTCGTCTGGGGACCCGTGCTTATGGGTTTTTCCCTGGGTTGGCTGGTGCGTCACCCGGAGGACTGGAGCGGGCCGTTTGTCATCGGGCCGATCGGCGCCGTCGTCACATGGCTGTCGTACCGCTGGGGGCTGCGTAAGGTCAAAGAATTGACCGGGGATGTCCGCCTCGTATTCCTCGGGGGAATGATTGCCGGCGGGGCGGCGGGAGCGCTGGTCTTTCTCATGCTGGTCCTCAGGGTGATTTGAAGCGGGAAGATCAGGGAATATTCTTTCAAGGAGGAAGAACTCATGTCTAGCAAGAAACGGGTCTCATTTCTGTATCTGTTATCGGTTCTGTGTCTGATGATAATGGTTTTGCCGGGCTGCAGGAGCGGTAAGCAGAAGACGACGGTCGTTGTGATTCAGAGAGTGAGCCCCATCGTGGGGATATGGGATTATCAGGCCTATCAGATGAAGGGCAAATCACCCCAGAAGCTCCCCTGGAGGATCATCACCACCTTTCATCCCGACGGGAAGTACACTCAGGATATACGGCACACCTTCCGTAAAATCTCCCTGGGGACCTGGGACCTGAAGGGCGATACGCTCCATATAGATTATACAGAAACCGTCTTTACCCGCGAGGGCAATGTGATGGACCGGTTTAAGTACAAAACAAGTTACCGGGTATGCTTTCCCGCCTCCGGCAGCCTGGTGATATCGAACGCGAATATGACCACCTATTACAAACGGGTGAGATAGGGCCGCCCGGAGGTAAGCCGGGATGATCCCGGGTCAGATTCCCTTACCGTTGACCGCCGCTGCTGTTCCTTTTCCGCATCCGCAGATAATATCCCACAGCACCCCCCAGAAGGGAAAGACCCGCGATGATCCACGGGTAAAGGGTGTAATGAAAGCTGTTCTCGCCCTCACCGGCCAGGTGATAGCTGAACCAGGCCACAAAGGCGATCCCGGTTTCCCCACCTGCGAAACAGCCGAGATAAAGGGGCAGAAAGGCTCCCTGCAGGGGGCGTCTCATGGCATGCAGTATCCCGTAGAGAAGGGCGGCGGGGATGAGAGCCCCGGCACCGTAAAAGAGGGCCCCGGCCAGGAAAAGGAGAGGAACGAAGACCCTGTTGATATGATTGTATCCGTTTGCCATCAGGGGGCTCGAAAGGAGCAGGATGAGAGCGGCGGGAAGAAACCTCCCGCACCGGAGGGACGTTTTCGGCGGTAATGGCATTGAAATGTTTGCCTTCCTTT
>CALCJG010000114.1 GCA_937967705.1 uncultured Spirochaetia bacterium | reverse complement strand
ACGAGTTATCCACTCGTGACTGGAGTTCAGACGTGTGCTCTTCCGATCTGGCGTAGGGCGCGATGATCTCCTGCCCCGCCAGTCCCGCCTTGACCGCGGTGCTGATGATCCCCGTTCCCAGGGGTTTGGTGAGTATCAGCGCGTCCCCGTCGCGGAGGCCGCAGTTCCGGATGATCTTCTCCGGGTGGACGATCCCGGTGACCGAAACGCCGTATTTCATCTCTACGTCATCCACGCTGTGGCCCCCCAGAATCTGCACCTCCGCCCGGGTGAGGACCTCCTGGCCCCCTTCCAGGATGCGGCCCAGAATATCCATGCTGAACTTATCCGTGGGGAAGCAGACAATGTTCATGGCCGTGAGGGGACGCCCTCCCATGGCATAGACATCCGACAGGCCGTTGCATACCGCAATCTGCCCGAAGGTAAAGGGGTCGTCCACCACGGGGGTCAGGAAATCCAGGGTCTGTATGAGGGCAATCTCGTCGGTAAGCCGGTAGACGCCGGCATCGTCGCTGGTATCCATGCCGACGAGGACGTTGGCGTCATAGGAGACCCTGAGGCTCTTTAAAACTCCGTTTAGGTCCGCCGGACCTATTTTAGATGCTCACCCGGAGCCCTTGACGGATTCCGTGAGGCGGAGCTCATTGAGCCTGCGAATTTTGCATTCCTTATCCATGAGTCTCTTTTACCCTGCCGGGGGCGGGGTTACAAGGACTTTTTAAGAGGGGATTTAGTACTTTCTGACGGGCCGCGTGATGAAGTGGAAAAAGAGCCCGCCCCATCCGTAGGCGAAGAGCTGCCAGCCGGGGACCCGTCCGAAGAGATCCTTCTGCACGAACTCGTAATAGCCCACCGAGGGGGCCAGTAAAAGCCATTCCGCCAGGGGACCGGAGAGGCCGACGAGCAGAAAGGCCAGGAGATAATAGCGGGAAAAGAAGAGCGACACGATGACGAGGGACAGTATGTAAAAGACCAGATAGAGGGAGAGATGATACTCATAACCCAGGGTGACCCATCCTAAAAAAAAGCCGGCGATGATCATAAGGACCGTCACGGGCACGAGCCCCTTGCCCAGAGGCTGCCGGTCTTCATCCTCCTTCATCTTCAGCCGGGGCTGCAGCAGATGATTGAAGAGCAGGGCCCAGAGGAGGCCCGCTCCGGTGGTGATGAGTCCCATCTGCACCGGCAGGTAGAGGGGCCAGTTGTAGGGTTTGAGCATCAGGCCCGGGAGGTCTATGAGATATTTCTGAACCCCGGTGGCTGTATGAAAGAAATCGGTAAGCCCCAGCAGGGCAAACCCGGCCAGAAAGCACCAGCCCAGAGTGCGCAACCAATTCCTGGAAGAAAATGAATCCATGACATCACCCCATAAATAAAATACACTTATGGTATATGTTTAAGAGTAGGTGTCAAGGATATAAAGAAGGTTAATCGAAAAAGATCATTTTAACGGCCAGGAGCATCATGACAATGCCGAAGATCTTTTTCAGCACGGCATCATTGAGATATACGGCGATCTTGGCGCCGAAGAAACCCCCGGCTATGAACCCCGCTGCCATGAGGAGCGCGACGGGGATGTTGACGTAGCCGCTTCTGTAGTATTCCAGGGCCGCCAGGAGGCCTATGGGAGGGATCATGGCCGCGAGAGTGGTGCCCTGGGACAGGTGCTGATTGTAGCCGAGGAAGAGCGTCAGAAGCGGGATCATGATGACGCCGCCGCCGATGCCGATGAGGCCGCTCAATATACCGGCGGAGAGTCCGATCAGGAGTACGATTATCTGCATAAGGCCTCCTACTGAAATTTCAGGGAAAGATCGAAAGCGGTCACCGAATGGGTGAGGGCTCCCAGGGAGATGTAATCCACCTTCAGGTCTTTCAGAGCGAGGATTTTCTCCTCGTCCATGTTGCCGGATATCTCGATCCGTGCACGGCCGGCGATGAGGGCGATCGCTGCCCGCATGGCTTCGCGGTCCATGTTGTCCAGCATGATGATGTCGGCCCCGGCGTTCAGCGCCTCCGCAGTCTCTTCCTGGTTGGTGACCTCAACCTCGACGGAGAAACGGCTGTCGTGAACGCTTCGGACCTTCTGTACCGCGGCGGTGATAGAGCCGGCGGCCTTGATGTGATTGTCCTTGATCATCACCATGTCGTAGAGTCCCATGCGGTGATTGCGGCCGCCCCCCGCCTTGACGGCGTACTTGTCCAGGAGGCGGAAACCCGGCAGGGTCTTGCGGGTGTCGAGGATTTCTATACCCGTGCCTTCCAAAAGGCGCACGACGGCATGGGTCCTTGTGGCTATGCCGCACAGGCGCTGGAGGAAGTTCAGGGCCGTGCGCTCTCCCATGAGGAGACTTTTTACGGGGCCCTCGAAAGTCATAACAGTATCCCCCCTTTTTACGGGACTGCCTTCTTCCGCCAGGGGGGTGATGTTTACACGCCGATCCACCTCCTCATAGACATAGGAGGCCATGAAGCCGCCGCAGAAGATCCCCTCCTGCTTGGCGGTAAGGGATGCCCTGCCCGTCTCCTCCCCGGAGAAGATGGCCTCGGAGGTCACATCGCCTCCCCGGAGGTCTTCCTTGAGGGCCATGCGTATGATGTCCAAAACGTCGGTGCGGTCCGGGATGTTCATGGGGGTTTCCTCTCTTAAACTAAGTTTTACTTCATTCGTTGTATGGACTGTTACTCATTCACGTCGCTCTCGGTAGCGGGTTACTTCCTTTGCCCCCGGGCGGGGGGCTTGTTCTTGGGGAGCAACTTCCTTTGCCAGAAGGGTTGAGAGCGCAACCCTTCCGGCACCGACGGCCACGGATGGGCTAATGCCGGCGCTGGCACGGATGCCAATAGGCGCCGGCCTCCCGCGCTCGCCTCGCCGGCGGGGCTGGGTCGCTCGAAACTCACCGCAGTCACTCCGCTTCGCTCCGTTTGGTGCGGTTCAAACAGTCGAGCTGATAAGGTATCCGCCTTCGGCGGATGGTTTATGGGTCGGGTTGCTGTTAGATGAATACCGTCACTGTACACACATTAATCTTAATAAGAATTGTGATACTTTTCCATATAATCTCTTGGTGTGATAATTATTGCATGTTTATATCTTTTTAAGGATAGTAAGTCTTTATCTCCTGTGATAATTAGATCAGCATTTATGAAATCTGACAACAAAAGGATATTATTATCATCTTTATCTCTACAGGCATCAGGAATAGTGCCTTTGGGAGAAGCGATGATAAATGACGAGGTAATGAAGGTTAATACTTTTTTAATATTCTTTGGGGTAATATTAAATTTGCTTTTCAATTTATCTTTTACTTCATCAATTATGAATTGAGAAATGAAAAGGTTGTGCTGATCGATGCACAGGTCTAAAATACGCGATGATAATCCTTGGGTGATTAAGGCAGACAGAATAACATTGGTGTCGAGAATTATTCTCATGATATGTCATGAAAAATATCTTCATCGGTAAAATATCCTGCTTTTTCACCACAGGGAACAAGAAGGTTGCGTAATTCTTTCAGTTCTTCATGCGCGATGTACTTTTCTATTGCCTTTTTAACCAGTTCACTTTTTGAAACATGCAGCATCTGCGCCGCTTTATCCACTTTTTGTTTCAAACCCCTGTCGATACTTATTGTTAATACTTCTCTCATGATTTTAACCTCACGCGTGCTGTGTAATACATAGTAATACAGAATATCTGTTTGTCAATAATAAATAAGGGGGTGACAGTAGGAATTATGGTTTTAAATATTAAGATGATAGACTTCTTACCTGCCCCCGGGCGGGGGGCTTGTTCCTGCGAGGAACTCCCTTTGCCGGAAGGGTTGAGAGCGCAACCCTTCCGGCACCGACGGCCACGGATGGGCTAATGCCGGCGTCGGCCTCCCGCGCTCGCGTCGCCGGCGGGGCTGGATCGCTCGAAACTCACCGCAGTCACTCCGCTTCGCTCCGTTTGGTGCGGTTCAGCGCAGCACCCAGACGGGCCTCCTGCCCAAGTGCTGCACTAGCGCCTCCATGCGCGTCGCAGACGAGCTGATATGGTATCCGCCTTCGGCGGATGGTTTTAGGGGCGGGTTGCTGTTAATTACTTTCTATTGTATCTCCCCACTTTCCCCTGTAACGGGATGACATCCTTGAATGGTTTCATAACAGATGTTTTCAGGGCCGGAATTTATAGAGTGTAAGATCCGCTATGGCCTTGAAATGTTTTACATTGCCAGTGGCAAGTACCAGGTTATGCTCAACGGCGGTTGCGGCCACGATGGCATCGCCCGCCCTCAGTCCGGAGGAGAGCGAATACTCCTCAATGTAAATCGATGCCCGATGGCCTATATTTTCAGTCAGCGGAAGGGTGGTAAAATTGAAATCCCTGAGAAAGCTTTTTGTGTAAATGTGCTGATCCCTGTTTTGAGCGCACTGGAGGAGTTCCATGTACGTCAGCGCTGATATGGCCCTCTCTTCGGTTTGATCTACGAGGGATGCCGCCTTCAGGCTGCCCCGTTGTATCCAGATGAGGATATCTGTATCAAACAGCATCAAAACGGCTGCCCCGAAGGTTTACCATGATTTCATCGACACCGTTTTCCCCGGCCTTCATTCCGAAATAGGCATGCTCACACGCCTTTGCGGTCTTTATCCGGCGGCTGGGAATGATCACACCCTTTTCCTTGCCATGATAAAGGATCGTAACCTCTTCGTTTCGGTCCAATGCTTTAATAATGTCATTCATTTTATAACGCAGGTCTACAATGGAAGCTTTCACCGTCTTCTCCTTAAATGTATAGAGACAGTATACATAATTCAGGAGGGTTTGTCAAGGAGGGTTTTCTGTTATCGATGTCTTATTTACGGGGTAATGCACCTCTTCAGGGAAAACCCTATGCTCTTATTGGGATCAAAGCTGTTCCCGTGCCTCAGGGCGTTTTCCATTTTCTCTTACAGAGATTATTCCCCTGGGCGGGGGGCTTGTTCCTGGGGAGGAACTTCCTCTGCCGGAAGGGTTGAGAGCGCAACCCTTCCGGCGCCATCCCGCGCTCGCCTCGCCGGCGGGGCTGGGTCGCTCGAAACTCACCGCAGTCACTCCGCTTCGCTCCGTTTGGTGCGGTTCAAACAGACGAGCTGATAAGGTATCCGCCTTCGGCGGATGGTTTTAGGGTCGGGTTGCTGTTGTTGACTTATGTATAATATTATTACCTTGCTGTCAGGCGAATACCGTCACTGTACATCAATATTAATATGAGGGTTGGGCTTCCCCCGATTATCCGGACACAGGATTAAGCAACCTTTCGTAATCTAAG
>CALCJG010000113.1 GCA_937967705.1 uncultured Spirochaetia bacterium | reverse complement strand
CTTTACAGCCGGATTCTGTTTGCCGGCTCTCTCCCTGCGGGGCGGGACATTAACGAAAAAAGATCACTGATCGAAAACATCCTGCCGGTTAGTTTCCTCGTTTTTCAACACCGGTAAAGAAAATACTGCAAAAGGAGTAATCATAAGTGCCTATGAAGAGGTCATGGGTGTTCATTCTGTCTATTGTTTTGTGTCTGGTATCCCTCACTCCGGGGGCGGCCTCGTACCGTTACGGTGATTCTGTCCTGTGTCTCTATAGATCCTCCGAGGGTTACACTGAAGATAATAATCCCATCAGGAAATATATGGCCAAATCCCTGGAAACCCTTCAGCTCAAAGCACGTTATTATGATATCGATAAGGGTGTTCCCGATTTCGACGAGTTGCGGGGGGTCAGAGCCCTCATCTCCTGGTATACCGGGGATGTGGCGAGGGATAAAAAGGCCGCAATGGACTATATGAGTTTCCTGAAGACGGCGTCCGAGGCGCAGATAAAGATCCTTATCATAAATACTTTCGGGGCCTTCGGTTACATGGACGGGGGCAAACCCCTCTATTTCTCCCCGGACATCTACAATTCCTTTCTGGCCCGCTTCGGCTTTACCATCGAGCGTTATGATGCTGTCAGTGCACCCCATATGGAGAGGGGCTATTACAACCGGAAAATGATCTCAGAAAGCCGGGCGGATCTGATCTCCGCAAAGAAGAGGGAAATCAGGGTTGTTCTCGAGAAAAAACGCGAGGACGTACGGTATCATCTCCTGCTGAGATGTCCGAGGAACAGGGCAGGCAAGCACTCCTGCAGCGGTGACGGTTTCTCCCTGCCCATACTCGTCTCACCTCAGGGGGGATTTGTCCAGGGTATCAATGTCCTCAGCGGCGAAGATCTCCTTTTCAATGCAGAGGTCTTTCTGGACAGGGCCCTTTATTATCACACCGGCTATCAGAGGGTAGGCGTGCTCCTGGGCGATGGACGGGAAGGGGATCGGGTTGAGGCGCATGTGCGTAAAACCTTCGATTACGCCAAGGTGGACAGCGATTTCCTCCACATCAACGATCCGGATCAGCTGACCCCCGGGGATCTGAGCCTCTATGACGTGATTGTCGTGGCTGACGAGGCTCTCTACCGTTATCCCAGCCGGGCGATGTCGGTGTATGTCGAAAAGGGCGGGCGGCTGGTCGTGCTTCGGCAGGCCACCCTGGACAGGGATTATCGAACGCTCCTGGGTATCGTGGATTCCGGGTCGTCCCGCCAATTCAAGGACGGATTCTCCCTCAGTGGGAATTTTCTGATAAACGGAATGACCCTGGATTCCTCCGGGGTGGAGCTTTCGGCGCGAGAAATCAGTCTCAAGGACGGACAGGTCATGGCCTATCCCCGGGGAGGGGAGAGCGCCAAAAAATATCCCCTGGTATGGATGCGGGGACATGGGGAAGGCAAGATCCTTTACTGGAATACTGATTTCCTCTTGAGCTCCAAGGCCGGGCGGGGACTCATCACCCAGAGCCTCCATTTTATCCGCCATGGGTTCATCACGGGAGTGGCGAATGTGGGATTGATGGCCCTGGATGAGCTGCCCTCTCCGGCCTGGAACAGTAAAGAGGAGGAATACCTCAAAAAAACCTGGATGGAGAGTATCCGGCAATTTGAGCGTTTCTTCCGTTTCAAGTATACAGCTCACCGCATGTTCGGTTACGACCAGCCGCGGGAAGGGAAGGAAGCGGATCAACGGCGTGCCGGGGAGGCTGAATTCCTCAAGGTTATGGCCAAGAATAAGTGGGAGATAGGCCTCTGCGGATTTACAACCTATGCTCTGTCCCCCGGAGACCGTCCCTGGAGGGACAGCCGTCCCTGGGACAGCCGGAGCAATCTGCTCAAGGGTTTGAAGGATGCGCGGCAGGAATGGGACAAAACCGGCAACGCGCCGGCTCCCTTCTCCTACAGTCCCACCAGGGGCAGTGCTGATCCTGAGGAGCTGGCGGTCATTGCCGAGGTTTTTCCTTCCATAAAAGCGGTCTGTCCCCGGTATCTGCCCGGCGGAGGACGGGCCGGATTCGAGTTCGGTCCCGCCGATGACAGGCGTTATTATCTGATTCCCCGCATCACTTCGGGGTACAGCCTGAAGGATGGCGAAAGGCAGGCCTTTTACGATGCCATACATAATTTCGGTATCGTCAGTCATGTGCTGAGTCCCTGTCATCACCGCTCGGAAGGCGTTCCAAAACCGGCGGAATGGGAAAGCATCGCGAAGGGGTTTGATAAGGATTTTGACGAACTTCAGGCTAACTTTCCCTGGATACGATGGATGACGGTCAAACAGGCCTACCGGGAGCTGAAGTTCTATGACAACCTGAAGATACGCTCCAGGAATTACGGGAAGGTCGTGGTGATCTATACCAATAACAATTCCGGCAAGTACGTCTACTTTCGGATTCGCGTGGACCGGAACCGGCGTATCAAAAGGCTCTCCAACTGCAGACTCGTGAACATACACCGCTCCAGCGGGGATTTTCTTCTGAAGACAAAAGGGCGGGTCTGCAAGGTGATATTACGATGAGGCGGGGATTACCCTGCCGGGACAAGTGTCTGGATAAAATTTAATACATGTGAGGTAACGATGGAAGACCTTAAAAAAGCATACAAAACCGTGATGGACGATCATTTTCCCGACACCATGACCATCTCCTTCGGGGATCAAAAGCTGGTTTACAAAAAGCGGGCCTGGAAGATCGAAGAAAACGGCGAGGTGATAGAGAAGGGACTCCGCTACGGGGAGAATCCAGGTCAGGAGGCTGCGATGTACGAGCTGGTAAACGGGAATCTCGTTCTCGGCCAGTGCAGTTTTATCGGGGCCGGTCATTCCCTTGTCAGCGGCATCGACGAGGCCATGATGATACAATCCGGCAAGCATCCCGGCAAGATCAATCTGACGGATATTGATAACGCCCTCAACGTGCTGAAATACCTGATGGACCGTCCGGCCTCGGTTATCGTCAAGCACAACAATCCCTGTGGAGTGGCTTACGGCTCCACCGCCGCCGAGGCATACAATCGCTCCTTCCGGGCCGACCGCATCGCTGCCTTCGGGGGCTGTGTGGCCCTCAACCGCATCGTGGACCGGGAGGCGGCTGAGTTGATCTCCCAGCAGTACATCGAGGTCATAGCCGCCCCGGATTACAGCGGAGAAGCGGTGGAGATACTCAAGAAGCGGAAGAATCTCCGAATTGTAAAGATCGGCCGCATCGACAAACTGGCGGAGTTGAAGGAGAAACCCTTTGTGGATTTCAAGTCTCTCATCGACGGGGGAATCATAGTTCAGCAGTCTCCCGTTAACATCATCCGTAAAAAGGAGGACCTGAAACCCGCCATGGCCCAGTACAAGGGGGAGACCTATAAAATCGACAGGATGCCTACAGAGAAGGAATATGAAGATCTCCTTTTCGGATGGTTTGTGGAGCAGGGGGTTACCTCCAATTCAGTGCTCTATGTAAAAGACGGTGTCACTGTCGGCATCGGCACGGGAGAACAGGACCGCGTCGGTGTGGCGGAAATTGCCGTCTACAAGGCCTACACCAAATACGCCGATCTGCTCTGTTACGACCGTCATGGGATCCCCTACAAGGAGCTGGAACTTCTGGTCGGCAAGGGGGAGCGCAGCAAATCCGAGCTGGCAAAGATCGATGAAGAAACCAGGGCGGCCCGGGGCGGATTGACAGGGGCTACGGCGGTATCGGACGCCTTCTTCCCCTTCCGGGACGGTGTGGATGTGGTGATCCGGGAAGGGATCACAGCCATCGTACAGCCCGGTGGTTCGGAGAGGGACTTCGAATCGATTGTGGCCTGTAACGAGGCCAATCCCAAGGTGGCCATGGTCTACACCGGGCAGAGGGCCTTCAAACACTAGTCCCCATGGCTGTCAAGACCGGCTACATTGAGGTTTCCTCCCGGGGACGCAGGGACATGATCGACCTCACTCCGGATGTGAGAAAGGTCATTGCGGATAGCGGTGTTTCTGATGGGATCGTGACCGTCTTCGTTCCCGGTTCCACCGGGGCAATAACAACCATCGAATACGAGCCGGGTCTCGTGAAGGATGTGGAACGCTTCCTGGAGGACTTGCTTCCGTACGCAGCTAACTACAGCCATCACGAAACCTGGCATGACGACAACGGGGCGGCCCATCTCCAGGCATCCCTGATCGGGCCCTCGGTGACCGTTCCTCTGGTGGACGGCCAGCTCACCCTGGGGACCTGGCAGCAGATTGTTCTGATCGACTGCGACACGCGGGCCCGCCGCCGGCGTATCGTGGTTCAGATCGTAAGTTGAGGATATCCTCTTTGCGTGAGGGAAACAGGGTCCTGATCACTGGGGCGACCTCGGGCATAGGTCTGGCCTTTGCGGAGCGTCTCGCGTCGGAGGGGTTTGATCTTATCATGACCGGGCGCCGAAGGGAATTGATCGAGTCCTCCGCCCGGAATCTGACGGAGCGGTATGGGATTGCAACCGATGTGGTTCTCGCCGAATTGTCGGAGGAGGCGGGTGTAACAAAGGTCCTCGAGGCAATTGCCACCGCAGGAGGCTTAAAGGGTCTGATCAACAATGCGGGTTTCGGGCTGGACGGTATGTTTGCCGAAAGGGATATGAAGGAACATCTGGCGATGATCCGGGTTCACGTCGAGGCCTCCCTTCGGTTCATCCACGCGGCTCTCCCCGGGATGATCGAGCGCAGGAACGGTTTCATCATCAATGTTTCCTCGCTGGGGGCTTATGTGCCCGCCCCCGTCAACGGTATATACGGCGGAACCAAGGCCTTCCTGAATCTCTTTACCGAATCCCTGCACATGGAAACACGGCAGTATGGCCTCCGGGTGCAGGCCCTCTGTCCGGGTTTTACCCTCACCGACTTTCACGGGCGAATGGGAATGGAAACCGGGAAGATATCAAGCCCCTTCCGCTGGATGAAGACGGAAAGGGTTGTGGACATCTCCCTGAAAAATCTGCGGAAGGGAAAGGTTCTCTGCATACCCGGTCTGTCCAACAGGCTTCTCTACGGCCTTGTTCGATGCATACCCCGTAGGCTCTATTACCGGATATTTAGGGCCCGGTGATGAATCGAGGGGGAACAAAACGGCATACCCCGGGGGATATGCCGCCTCTGCCGGCTATTTTTCCCTGCTGAAGGGCCATGCGGCGATACCGCCCTCCATGACCCGGACGTTGTTCCAGCCCCGGCCTTCGAGAATCCGGGCTGCCTCATAACCCCGTAGGGAGATTTTGCAGTAGCAGATGATCTCGGCGTTTTTGTCCTCCGGAAGTTCCTGCAGCCGTTTACGGAGAGCGCCGATGGGGATGAGAGTTTCGCCGATTCCCAGCCGAATCTCTTCGTATTCATCCGGCCCCCTCGTA
This sequence comes from uncultured Spirochaetia bacterium, assembly GCA_937967705.1. GTDB lineage: Bacteria > Spirochaetota > UBA4802 > UBA4802 > JAGODF01 > CALCJG01. The sequence continues at coordinate 3,925 of CALCJG010000113.1, read as the reverse complement.
TCCAGTATAAAGGGTTTTGCTCCCTGATCCAGCTTTTCCCTCATCTCCGAGGCGGATATCCCCTTCATGCGTCCCTTAAGTTTGTTCTGCATGATGTGCGCCGTGGCAATACTGTGATCGATCGCAAGGGAGAAGGGGGGCGCATAGGGGAGGTCGGCATTGATCATGTCCTCTACCGTCAGCTTTGCCCTGACGGCCATGGCCCAGATCGCGATCTGTTTGCTCACGTCTCCGGGACCCGTGCACTGGGCCCCCAGCACCCGCCCCGTTTTCCTGTCTGCCACGATTTTGGTTATGAGGAGTTTCCCTTCCATGAAGCCCGGTTTGTCGGGACTGGCGTTAATGACGGTCTCGATGTCGGTAAATCCCGCCTGACGGGCCGCCCTTTCGGAAAGTCCTGTGGAGCCGGCGGCATATTCGAAGACCTTGCAGATGCCCGTCTGCACCGTCCCGGGGAAAACGATACTGCCGTCCGTTGCGGCGTTTTCGCCGGCCACCCTTCCTTGAAGATTGGCCAGGTCGCCGTAAGGGGCATGGACCTTGGTTCCGGTGATAAGGTTGAGGGATTCCACGCAATCACCGGCGGCGTAGATGTCCGGATCGGAGGTCTGCATCCTCTCGTTGACGACGATGCCTCCGGTCTTGCCGATCTCGAGTCCGCACTCCGTGGCCAGTTTGTTGTTGGGCGTTACGCCGATGGCCACAATCGCCAGCTCGCAGGGCAGTTCTGTGCCGTTTTGCAGTTTGATGCCGGTCAGCTTTCCGTTTTCCCCGAGGAATTCGGCCAGGCCGTTGTCCGTTAACACGTTGGCGTTTTTACTCCTGACGTGGTTTTCCACGATCTTGGCCATCTCCCAGTCCAGGAAGGTCAGGAGCTGGGGCAGGAGTTCAACGATGGTGATCTCGATGCCCGCGAGCTGGAGAGCCTCGCAGGTCTCAATACCGATCAGGCCTCCGCCGATCACCACGGCCTTTTTGATCCTCTTCTCGTCCCGAATCTTCCTCAGATAATCGGCATCCTGCATGGATTGGAGGGTGGTGATGCCGTCCAGGTCGGAACCGGGGACGGGAGGGAGTTTGGGGCGGGCTCCGGTGGCGAGTATCAGCCGGTCGTAGCTGAGCGTCTCATCGGTTCCGGTCTTAAGGTTGCGGCAAAGGATGGTCTTGTTTTTACGGTCGATGGAGAGGGCCTCGGTCTCGGTTCTCGCCACGATACCCTTGGCATTGAGATAGAACAGCGGATCCCTTGTTACCCCCGTAGGTGTACAGAGCAGCATGTTCCGGTCATCAAAGAATCCCCCCACATAATAGGGGTAACCGCAGGAGGCCATGGAAAGGTCCGGCGCCTTCTGTATGATGGTGATCTCCGCATTTTCGTCCATCCTGCGTGCTTTGGCGGCAGCCTTGGGGCCTGCGGCGGAACCCCCGATTACAAGAATTTTTCTCTTCTCTGGCATGGTAGTACTCCTCGTAAATGGTATTTGTCAGGTTTTGATAAATGGGGAAATACCTGATTTTCCGAATCAATGAGGGTCTCCCGAGAGAGCCCTCCTTTTAATCGTATTATTCAAATAATACGATTAAAAGATAAAAAAAATAGGCTACTTTTTCAGGATTTCAATGATGTCCCTGACGCGCTGGTCCACCACGCTGTAACAGGTAATGACACCGTTTTTCCGGGGCTTGATGATGCCCTTTTCCTTGAGAATGCTCAGATGCTGGGAGGCGGTCGATTGGGGAATACCCAGCCTCTCCACTATATTGTTTACATGGCATTCGTTTTCCATGAGGTTTTTTACCATTTCAAGTCTGATGGGATGTCCCAGGGCCTTCAATAGACCGCTTAATTCCGTATAGTCCATGGTGAATATTATATCCTGAAGATCATAATATCGCAATATTGTAATAATACGATATATCATCAAGGAAAATTTCAGTGTCTTTAAGAATTTTTTCCAGCCGGATAGGATGAAAATGGTTTATCTTATCTGGCGTTTGCGCCCTAATGGTTAGGATGAGGCTCTGACCCCTTCTCTGAGGGAATAGAGTCACGTCTATTCCATGAAGCGGGAGGGTATACCTGTCATGAATACTGAGCTGTACAAGCATTGGGGCCGGATGAACGATCCTGTGGCTTCCGCCTACGTCAAGGGCATCTGTGGAGATGAAATGGAATTTTATCTGGTGATTCAGGACGAGAGGATAGAGCTTGTCCGGTTTTTCACGGACGGCTGCGATCATACCCGTATCTGCGGGGAGACAGCCGCCCTTCTGGCGGAGGGGAGGAGCCTGGAAGAGGCCCTGGAGGTTTCCCCCGGTGCCATCCTCAGGAAGATCGGGGATTTGCCGGAGGACCATATTCACTGCACGATCCTGGCGGCTCTGACCCTGCAGAAGGCCCTGGCGGATTACCTCTACCGTAAGTATTCCTGTTGAGGAACGATTCTATGAAGGAAAGAGAGATTGTTTTAAAGCCGATCGGCATCATAGAGACTCCTTATACCGACTGGAGCCAGGCGGTCCCCGTACAGGGGCGTGCCAATCCGGAATCCGAGGGGACCCTCGTCCTCTACCCCGAGTACGGGGCGGGGCTGAAAGACCTGGAGGGCTTTTCCCATATCATCCTTCTGTATCATTTTCATAAAAGCGCCGAGGTGATGCTGTCCGCCAAACCCTATCTCGATAAGGCGGAACACGGCATTTTCGCCATCCGTTCCCCTCATCGTCCCAATCACCTGGGTTTGACGCTCGTGGAGCTTGTCAGCGTGCAGGGTCTCCAGGTCCGTGTGAAGGGGGTTGATATGCTTCACGGAACCCCTCTGCTGGACATCAAACCCTACAATCCCCGGATCGACAGTGTTCCGGAGGCTCGAACGGGGTGGATGGAAAAAGCCTTTTCAGAAGGGGAAGGAGTAACCGCCCGTAAGGTCCGCTCGGAAAAGGATTGGCTGCATAAGGAATGAGAGAAACTGCTGGATTAGCTGAGGGGTGAAACCGCTGCGAAGCCGGGAATGCCGGATGTTTTTCTTTCCGGAAATCCCCGGCCCCGGGATCAGGCCTTTCTTTTGCGTTCGTATTCCTTCATGTACTCGTCTATTAGGCTTCGTCCTTTGTCCTCCTCCTCCCGGACGGGCTTGAGGCGGTTGGCGAAGAACTCGGCGATCTTTACGAAAGGGGTCACGAAGATCGCCTTAAGGGTCTGGCCGAAGGTAACGAAGAATTCCAGGATCTTCTTTCCGACTTCCAGCCGCGCACCCGAAGGAAGGCTGCGCATCTTCTTTACAGTGGTGGTCACACCCTCCTTGGCGGCGCTGCCGATAGCGTTTCCCACATCGGACACCTTGGCGGCGGCTTCCTTGCCGTACATGGAGGGTATGGGATTGTGGCTGTAGGATTCCCGGACAAACACGCTGGAGGGCTTGTAGGCCTGACGCATCGGCAGCTTCCTCCAGAAGAAGATGGTGGAGCGGGATTCCGTGGATTTGTCGATACCGAAGAGTAAAAGATAATAAATGAACATGAATATGTTGTAGAAAATCAGGAAAAAAGCCTCCCATATCTCATAAAAGGAATAGAGGAAGTCTACGGTAATTTTCCCGAAGTCGACGATTTTATAAAAGAAATTGTAGAAGTTGTCAACAGCACTGTTGGAAAACTGCTTTACTACCCTGTAATTCATAAAACACCTCTTTGAATGTGATGCCGCGCTTGCCCAAGCATGACGGGCTGGAAGTCAATCTAAAACCCTGTCCCATAACGCCCAGCTATCAGGTATTCATTTATAAAAGACATAAGATATAGTCAATCAAAATTCGTCAATCGATATCAAAGGGAATTTCCTCAGAGGGGAGGCTGAATTCCTTGTCCGAGGGGGGCGCAGGGATCGGGAGATCACTCTCCTCCCGAACGGGTTTTTTGCCGCCCG
>CALCJG010000112.1 GCA_937967705.1 uncultured Spirochaetia bacterium | reverse complement strand
ATTACAGAGAAAACCCTGGGGTCAACATCCCCGATCTTCTTTACAGTTTTCAAGAAAGGGCTTTGGAGATACTGATTCGCCGTGTTTTTTCTGCCTCCCAAGAGACAGGCATACGAAGGATTGTTGTGGCAGGGGGTGTCGCATCCAACACCCGATTAAGGGAGATGCTCCGTCAGGAGATATCCACGGATCATGAACTCCTCATCCCATCTCCCATACTCTGCACTGACAATGCTGCCATGATTGCCGGATTAGGTTATCATTATTACTCAAGGGGCCTTTTTACAGATTTGACCGTTGATGTCAAAGCCCGGGTTTAAAACGTTGAACTGACGCGGTTTTTCCCATCTTTTTTCGCCTTATACATGCTGAGATCAGCGTTTTTAATTAAATCATGTCCATCCTTGATCGACTCCGACATGCAGGCGATCCCAATACTCACCGTCACCAAACGCTGAAAACTCTCATCTGCGGTGGATCTGTCGCTAACGGATAACAGAAGTTTTTCTGCAATACGGCGGGCGTCCTTTTCCTTTGTATGGGGGAGGATGATTAAAAACTCCTCCCCACCGTAACGGCCGACCCTGTCCGTATTTCGAAGGCTGTTAGTGAGAATCTCACTGACTATGATCAGAACCTTGTCCCCATCTTTATGCCCATAAGTATCATTATACATCTTGAAATCGTCTATATCAATAAACATAACCGAAAGAGGAAGGTTATACCTCTTTGCAATCTGAAACTCTTTTTCCAGTTCATAATGGATGACGGCATGCGAAAGAAGACCGGTCAGGCTGTCTCGCATGGCAGAATCAAAAGCAACCATCATGTCATCTTTAATGAAAATAATAATTTTGTCATTGATTCTGTCGCGGGTAAAATAATCAACGACTGCGGTTTTGATATTTACTTTTCTACCCAGAGCGGTTTCCATATCATCTCGATTCTTCAGTATGGACTCCCATGTAAACCGAGCCTCATTTTCATCAACGGTATAATGTAGTATTGCCTGCATAAGAGCGGAATAGGGTGTATTTGTTTCATGTTTGAGCGAGGTGATGATGAAATTGAAAATCTCACAATCATCAATATCAGAAAGCAAATCCAGTTCAATCCGTTCCTTCGCCTGTATGATCTTATGCAGCATCCCTTTTTCCTATATATTAATTTCCAGGGTTACTGGACAATGATCCGAGCCCTCAATTTCCTTTAATATCCTGGAAGCGACGACTTTCCCATCCAGGCTTGCGCTTACAAAAAAATAATCTATCCTCCATCCGATATTTCTCTCCCTTGCCCTGGTCTTGTAATCCCACCAGGAATAATGCCCTCCCTCTTCTGTAAACATACGAAAAGCATCAATATATCCATGGGAGATAAAAGTATCAATCCAGGCCCTTTCCTCAGGAAGGAAACCCGATGTCTTCTCATTTTCCCTGGGGCGGGCCAGATCTAATTCAGTATGAGCTGTATTGAAATCCCCGCAGATTATTAAATGCTTCCCCTTTTGTCTCAAATCATCAGCATAGGATAAAAAGGCATCATAAAATTTCATCTTATAGCGTAACCGTTCTGAGGATGCTTTTCCATTAGGATAGTATATATTAAACAGATAAAAGGATTCATGCTCGGTGATGAGAATCCGCCCTTCGCTATCAAATCCAGGATTACCAAACCCCCTGGCAACAGAAATGGGCTTTTCCCTGGAATAGGTAGCAACACCGCTGTAACCCTTTTTCTCTGCCGTCGAATAATACTTTAAGTAAGCTTCCCGCTCCTGCACAGCCTTGGGTATCTGTTCCTCGGAGGCCTTTGTTTCCTGTAAACAGAGAATATCAGGATTTTCCCTCTCCCACCAGTCGATAAAACCCTTTTTTTCAATGGCTCGTATACCATTGACATTCCATGAAATGATTTTTAATCCCATGTCGTAAATGTGTACTGTTTTTAACAGTATTCTTAAAAAATATTATTGTAATATTTCGATAACTTCAATCTTTTTATTCTATCTGAACGGGATAATCTGGCTAAATTTACGTGCTCTCCGGTTTGAAGAGATGTAATTCCATGGATTATTGCCTTCATAATTCATCATGTAATCTTTATCAATGTAAGAACAATAGTTTATGAAAACAACAATATTTTCATCATTGCTACTGCTTTTAATCGCATGTAAATCAGCTGAAGTAACTGAGAATACCCTCTATCGTGATATAGCCCGTGATATATCCTCTGTGGAAGTACGCTTGAAAAACCGGGTTATAGCAGTTCTCCCCTTTGAAAATACGGACGAAAACACGAGCGCAGGAATCTACGCCTCGGATAGGATCGTTCACGAACTCCTGCTGATAGGCAAGCTCTCTGTTGTGGAAAGGTCCAAGATCGAGAAGGTTTTGAATGAACAGGCCTTAAACTACAGCGGAGCCGTGAAACACGACATGGCACTTAAGATAGGCCGCCTTCTCTCTGTTGAGGCAATAGTAGTTGGTACCATTATCCGAAAGGATAACCGCGATGAAATCATAGTAAGAGTAATTCAAACTGAAACGGGGCTGATACTAAAATCTTCAATAAAATCCTTTGCAAGAAGTGATGTTAAAGACAACACATCAGGCAAAAAGACCGCCTCGGGAAGAATTTTCAACCCTGATGATGATGTAAGAATAATCCCGGCAGAGGGGAAAAAGTCTGCAAGACTTCTGGATGTTCAACTGGTGAAGTCGGGACGCAGTCTTTATTTTATCGGGCAGGTAGAAAATCAGGGTAAAATCACCCTCTCCCGACCAGATATAACCTTCCGTCTCCTGAACAAATCCAGGAGACAGCTGGCCGTCGTTCGATGCTTCGGAAGCAGGTATGTAGCCCCGGGTGAAAAAATCCCTTTCATGGGCATCATCACCCCAAAACCAATGGGATTTTCTTCCTATGAAATCATCTATGAACCTGAAGAAGAGATATACTTTCATCACTTGGTCAATTTCAGTAGCCGGGAAGAAAACTTCACACGTAAAAAAATCCTGACAAGCTATGAACTGACAGGTATTTTCGTCAACAGAAGCAGGGATCATATTCGATATGCGCAGATCATTGTTTCTCTATATGATAAAAAGGGTAAATTCATTGGAAGCGCTAACGGGTTTGCCAGCAGGAAAGTTCTCTCTCCTGGGGCAGAATCTCCCTACAAGGTCTTGATTTTTCCCCATTCCCTTTCCGGGAAACCGGCCAGTTATAAACTGCATTTTTCCGCCCTGATAGCTAAGGATTAGCGGATCTGTGTTTAATTATGGGAAAAACCTGTTGCCATTTAGATGTATATAATTCATTTTGTTCCCTCACAATAATCAGGAGGATGCCATGGAAATCAAGGTTCTGAAGGATATTTTTGAATCCAACCGGGAGATGGCCGATGAAATCAAATCTCTATTAAAAGAGAAACGGGTTTACATGATCGATCTCATGAGTTCTCCCGGTTCCGGTAAAACGACCATTACTGACCGTGTTATCAAATCGCTCAAGGATCAATACCGTATCGGTGTCATAGAAGGGGATATTAAAACAACCAAGGATGCAGAGAAACTTGCCAAACATGATATTCCAATACTACAAATCGAGACATCCCTTTTCGGAGGTGATTGCCATCTGGAAAGCTCCTGGATAAAGAAATCCCTGGAGCAATTTGATCTGGACAACATCGATCTCATGATCATCGAGAACATAGGCAATTTGGTTTGTCCTGCAGAATTCGAATTGGGTGATGATGAACGCGTCGTCGTCCTAAGCATAACTGAAGGCGAAGACAAGCCTGTCAAATACCCACTCATGTTTAACACTTCCAACACCCTTCTGCTCAACAAGATAGACCTGCTCCCATACCTGAATTATAACATGGATGAGGTCCTGGAGAATGTTAAAAGAGTAAATCCTAAGATAAATCTTTTTAAAATCAGCGCTACCAACGGTGATGGTTTTGATAATTTTCTGGACTATATGAAAAAGAAGATAGATTCAAAAATTAAATAGCATCCTGATCTTGTACAACCCCCTTCACCCAGGAGGGGGTTTTTTATTGATATTCTGTTTGTTTCAAGGCATATTAATATACATTAGAAGCTGTTTATATTTCATTTTCTCTTTGATTGCTGCCAGAATAGAACTCGATGTTTAAGGATCAAGAAAACTTCTATAACCTTCTTTATGATAGCCTGGGATCAGAACAGGTTTCCCGGGATTTGGACATCCTTGAAACATACTCCCGCGATGAAACATCCGATCTTAACGGCTTGGCTGATATTCTCGTTCGTGCACGGGATACATCTGATGTCAGCAAGGTGTTAAAGCTCTGCAATGAGCATAGAATTCCAGTCATACCTCGCGGAGCCGGTACCGGCGTGACCGGCGGAGCCGTTCCGATTCAGGGAGGGCTTGTACTTTCTCTTGAGAAAATGAACCGCATCATTGAAATTGATCCCCATAACATGACCGCCACGGTCGAGCCTGGTGCTATCACAGGTGATATTCAGCGAAAGGCAAGGGAATGGGGCCTCATGTATCCTCCCGATCCCGCCAGTCTCGATTCCTGTTCCATCGGTGGTAATGTCGCCGAAGGGGCAGGGGGACCCAGAGCCGTCAAATACGGCACCACCAAGGACTATATTATCGGTCTTGAATTCGTTCTTCCTGACGGCAGCATCATTCAAACCGGGGGCAAATTTGTAAAAAATGCTACCGGGTATAATTTGATCGGCATTCTCATAGGCTCCGAGGGAACCCTTGCAGTTGTTACTAAAATTGTATTAAAACTGATACCTCTTCCTCCCCATTCCATAGACCTGCTGATCCCCTTTCCCACGCTGGATAATGCCATTGATGCCGTTTATACCATCACATCCTCCCGTATTATCCCTGCAGCCATTGAATTCATGGAAGAAGATGCAATAAGGTTGGTAGCTGGCTTTCTTGGTGAGGATATGCCCTTTCCCTCAGCAGGGGCTCACCTGCTGATACAGATAGACGGGAATACCGAAGATGCAATTAGCCATACTCTAAATACCATCACCACTCTTCCTGGAATCGACCAGGATTCTGTCTTCGTTGCTGAAACAGAGAGTCAGCGCAATCGCATCTGGAAGGCCAGACGCTCCATTCGTGAAGCTATCCACCATACCAGCCCGGTATTCCTTGCTGAGGATTGCGTCGTCCCCCGCTCCAACATCCCTGCTTTTCTCAAGGGTCTTAAAGCCATTTTTAACAGGGAAGGGCTTTCTTCGGTGATGTTCGGCCATGCCGGAGACGGAAATGTTCACATAGATGTACTCAAAGGGAAACGGGATTACACAGAATGGAAGTCACTATTGCCGGGTCTAAAAGCTTTGATATACCAGGAAGCTCTTTCTCTGGGAGGGACCATAACCGGTGAGCACGGGATTGGCTACATACGGCGAGACTACCTACCTCTGGCTTCATCTCCTGAAGAAATTGAGCTGTTAAAACGGATCAAACGGGCCTTTGATCCCCATATGATATTAAACCCCGGGAAGATCCTTTGATGTCCCTTAAAAAACATATGGCCACGCTCGGAATCGGCCAAATGATGCTTCTCCATACTCAAAGTAGTCTTGAATTGGATATTTTGAACCACCTCTCTGAGGAATCTCTCCCTGTCATTCTTCAGAACTCCATGAAGGATATCTATGAATCTCAACCCCCTGCAACGATCATTCCTCTCAGTATAGATACTATTCCCCAGGCACTGGAAGCGCTTGAGGCTCTGCGCCAGAAAATCCTTTCCTGCCCGGTTATCCTCGCAACCGACTTATATCTTACTAAAGATCTCAGAGAATCCCTCCAGCAATCCGGAATAAGAGGGCTGCTGGAATTCTACCAGGACTCTGTTTATACACAATTGGATGAAAAACCTGAATATTTTTCGGATTTTACTCTTCTTTACCGTGAACTGCTTTCTCTAATAGACGCCTATATGAAAGGGAATGTCTTTTTACTCTTCAAGCAAAACTCCCTCTGTAATACCCTGGTGAAGATTTCCCCT
>CALCJG010000111.1 GCA_937967705.1 uncultured Spirochaetia bacterium | reverse complement strand
ACCCGCGATGGGGTTGATAATGAAGGCCCACCCATCCCTGGCAATCACGACGAACACCATTCCCACAACCCCGGGGAGGGCCTGCAGACAAAGGCCCGGCCCCTTTTACGGCGGGAAAGGTCTTCCGAAAAAGCGTCAAACACCTTCCCAAGAATCATTACATTTTTCGAGATACGGCGCATAGAACCCCCTCATACGGTATATTTATAGTACCGTCAAATACCGCAACAGTCAAGGGGATTATGAGGCAGAAGGCGTTAGATGCGGCACAGCCTCAACAGTCGGGGTTAAATCGTCTGAAGCGTCCTCCGGATGATCTCATCCTTCATGGCCGGGGTCAGATCATTGAAATAGGCCGAATATCCCGAAACCCTTACCAGCAGATCGGGATAGAGCGCGGGATTTTCCCTGGCCCTGAGAAGAACCTCGGGATCCAGGACATTGATCTGCACCTGCATTCCCCCCCTTCGGAAAAAGGTTCGGATCAGGGACAGAAGAGCCCGGCGGCCCTCCTCGCCGCGGAGGGCATGCGGATCGAACTTCATATTGAAGTTGATCCCGTTGGCCATCCGGGTATAATCAATGCGGTTCATGGAATTGAGCAGGGCTGTAGGCCCCTTCCTGTCCATGCCATTGGCAGGGGAAATCCCCGAAGCGAAGCTTTCCCCCTTCCTTCTTCCCTGGGGAAGGGCGCCGGTAATCCGGCCGAAGTACTCGTGGGCGGTAACGGAATAGAGCCCGGGGACATAGGGCCCGCCCCGCGTGTTCAGCCCAAGACGGGAGAGCATACGTTCGAAGGCATCCACCACATAAACCGTCCACCTGTCGGCTTCGGGGTTGTCATTGCCGAACTTTTCGACCGAGAGGAGGTAGTTCCTGTCGGTCTCCCGGGGAATGTTCTTCCTGAGAAGGCGCACCAGTTCCCGCGGGCTGTATTTCCTTTCCACGAAGACCGCCTGTTCCACGGCCCGCAGGGAATCCCCCACGTCCGTCGGGGCCACGCATTGTACTCCCGAAAAGTTGTAGACGGCACCGCCGGCAGTGGAACAGGTCCCGCTCTCGAGGCATCCCCGGATCAGCATGCTGGTCAGCGGTGTGGGGTGATAGAGGCTGTTGGCCCTTTCTATGGCCTGCAGATCGGCGGCAAGATCGCCGAGTTTTTTCGATAGCTGCACCTCGAAGGCGTTCTTGATATCCTCCATGCTCTTCATGCGTCCTGGAGGCATGGTGACGGCACCGTCGCGGAAAAAGCGGCCGAATCGCCTCCCTCCGTTGAGCGCCATCTCCAGAACAATAGCGGTATTGAAGATTGCGGCATCCGTGGAGGAGAAGCTTCTCCCCTGCGATACGGGCTCGACACAGCCGACGCCGGTATAATCCCGGGCATCGGTCGTTTCATACCCTCGGGCCGTCAAGGCCTTCACGATGGTCTCGTCGCAGTAGAGGGCCGGTGCATTGCTGCCTCCGGAGAGAAGGGCCGCGATTTTATTCATATATTCATCCGGTGATCCGGAGTGAAACCTGGCATGATAGTTGGGCTGGCGCATGCGCAACTCATCCATGATCTCCAGAAAGAGGTAGCTCAATTCATTCACCCCGTCAGGGCCCGCCGGTGTCATGCCTCCCACCGTCACGACCTGTCCGTTGAACATGCCTCCGTGGAAGTTCGTAAGATGCTTCGAGAAGACCGGGACGATCTCGGAAAGCTTGATGGAAAAGCAGGCCAGAAGCTCCTTTGCCCCCTCCCGGGTGAGGATACCGGCATCCACATCCGCCCTGTAATAGGGATAGAGGTACTGGTCCATTCTTCCGGGACAGACCGAGTTGTCGAGGCTTTCCAGATTGAGGGCGATTTGAGCAAAGACGAGGGACTGAACCGCTTCGTGAAAGGTCCGGGCCCCGTACCGGGGCACCCGGCGGCAGACCGAGGCGATCTTCGCCAGTTCCCCTCTTCGCGTCGCATCCCGCTCCATGAGCGCCTCTGCCTCGGCGAGCCAGGCATATCTCTCCCCGAATGCCGCGAGGCCCCGGCAGATGGCTTTAACCCCCTCGTAGAAATTCCACTCCTTCGAATGCGGTTCAACCCCTTTCTGATAATTCTCCGCGAGGACAAGATTCCCGTCTGTTCCGATTTTCAGGAGTGTCTCATAATCCGGGGCGAAGTGCGATATCCCTCCGGCCTCGTTGATTAAATAGAAATAGGCACGGAGCTGATCCCGGAGGAGCCGGAATTTTTTCAGGGGTGAACGGTAAGCCCGGATTCCCAGAAAGCGGAAGATCCAGAAGGGCACTATTCTCATCAGAGCCCGTTTTTCCCTGGCGGATATCTCCAGGGGATTGGTCTCCCGGCGGGAAAACCGGAAGAGGTCCATCAGAACCGGTATACCGTGCAGTTCCGGGAAGAGGGATCCCCCCACCCGCTTGGACGTATAATTGCCCACGATAATCTCATCGGGATAGATGACCGCGCTCTTCTGCTCCAGCACCTGAGAGAGGGCCTCCGCCATGGCCACAGCGGCCGGTTTTTTTCGGTTCCTCTTCTGTTTATGGTACCGGGTCCAGATAAGGGCCCGTTCGGCACATATCCCCGGCCTGGCCTCCATGACCTCCCTTTTTAGCCTTTCAATCCTGCTGCTTTCCATACCCTTCCCTCCAGCATGCATTTATCGGTACAGCACTGTTTCGATACCCCTTTCGCGGAATAACCCGCTGACCCGATCCATCTCCTGCTCCGTGGGTGCCGCTATCCCCGGCCTCTGCACGGCCGTGTTCAGGCAGTCCAGCTTGCCCTCCCCGAGGCGGTGATAGGGCAGGAGATGGACTCGGGAGAGTCCGGCTCGGTGGATCAATTCTGCCGTGAGACCGATGTTCTCCTCATCGTCATTGAAGCCGGGTACAACAGGCATTCTCGGCTGCAGGGCCATCCCCCCCGAAGCGAGGGCAAAAAAGTTTTGATGAATGATCTCGTTCCCCTGACCGGTGAGTTCGCGATGCCGGGCGCTCACGGCGTGTTTCAGATCGAAGAAGACAGAGTCCAGGGTCCGCTGTATGGGGATCACCAGACGGCTGTTAAAGAAACCGCAGGTCTCCGCCAGGGTGCCTATCCCCTCCCTCCGCAGCATCTCCCCCACCTGGAAGACAAAGTCCGGATACAGGAAGGGCTCCCCGCCGGAAAAGGTAACCCCGCCTCCGGAGTCGTCGAAGAAATCCCTGTCCCGGAGGAGTTCCCGAAAGAGCTCCTCTGAACTCATGGAGCGCCCGATCAGCTTCAGCGCCCCGGAAGGGCACGCTTCAACACATTCGCCGCAGGCACTGCAGTTCTCATAGAGAAGCCGCTCCTCTCCGGGAAATCGGACAGCCCCGCGGGAGCAGACCGTGCCGCAGCTGCCGCATTCCACGCAGCGGTTCCTATAAAAAGCCATCTCTGGTACAGAGGAGTGGGATTCGGGATTTTGACACCAGCGGCAGCGGAGGGGGCACCCCTTGAAAAAAACCGTCGTCCGGACTCCTGGTCCGTCGTGGAGGGAAAAACGCTGGATGTCAAAAATAATAACCCTTTCTTCGCCCATAGCTTCATGCCAACCAAAGTTTCGGCAGGGACCCATCTCCCGTAAAAGAACATCTCTAGCCAACTGGTATTACCAATTTAATATATTTTAATAAAATGTCAAGAATATTTCCCGTAAACCTTTTAATTATTGACATATCTCCCTATATAGATTACTATTTTCATCATCTGGTATTACCATTAAAATTTTGGGATAATTATGAGCAACAGGACGGAAGGATTATTTGAAACCCTGAAAGCGGAAATTCTGAGCGGAACCTATCCGATTGGAACACGATTCCCCTCGGAGCGGGATGTTTCCGAGAAATACGGGGTCAGCCGGATCACGACCCGTGATGCCCTCTCCCGGCTCTGCGAAATGGGCCTCCTCCGTAAAATCCCCCAGAGCGGAACCTATGTAAACGATTACCTTTCGGAGGCCTCCATCGACCTGCTGGTCAGAATCATGCAGTCCGTGGATTCCATAGACCGGGAGATACTCTTTTCTCTTCTGGAACTGCGCCGCACGAACGAGGTGCATGCCGCCAGGGAAGCGGCCCGCAGAATGAGTTCCGAGGACTCCGAACGGCTGCACCGGCTGGCAGATACGGGCATGGCACACATGGACGATTTTGCAACCCTCTGCAATTGCGATTACGAGATGCATCAGATGATCATCGCCCATTCCGGCAACAGAGTCCTCCCGCTCCTCTTCAACTCATTCAAGCCCGTCTATCGCCACTATGTCGAATTTTTCTACACCCAGCCGGGAACCGGCCGGCACGTGATGCCCCTTTACAAGAAGCTCGCCGCTGCATGCACATCCCAGGACGGGGAATACGCCGCGCACATCATGGAAACCATACTCCTTTATGCGGAAAACAGGGTCAAGGACGGCCTCACCTACATGGAGGATCCCTCGCAGGTTAACCTTCTTCAGTTCCGGCAAACGAAGAGACCGGACGCCTCCTGAGAAATCCCGGGAACACGACCTTCAGATCCCCTGCAATGCTGCAATCGGAGGGATCAGGATACCCTGGATTCCCCTTTGATGCGCCGGGAGAGCATCTCCATATCCTCCCGAAACCAGCCGATTCTCTGCAGGATCTGAAGCTTCAACTCCTCATCCAGTTCATGAAGAGGAACGTTCTGATCCCGCTCCAGGGTGTAAAGCTTCTCGGAGATCAGACTGACCCACTCCCCCTTGATCCGGTCGATCTGCTCGACGATCCTGTTCAATTCCTTGTCGGTCATAAACACCTTCCTCAATGAGACATGCATGTCTGTCTAAATAATACCAAAGAATGAGGGGCAAGTCAAAACAACGGTAACGGGAGGCGGCCGTAACTATTTGAAAATTATTATTTTGCTTGACTATATTTAGCATGCTAAATATATTTATACTAACTACCAGGAGGGAAAGCGATGACAAAGGAGAGAAAACTGATATATCTGATCTCGACAGCCCAGCACCTTATCAAGAATGAAATGATCGGGCGTTTCAAGCACGGTGGACTTGCCATAACCCCGACCCATTCCACCATACTCTTTCTCCTGGAAAAGGACGGCCCCCTTCAGATGAGCGAGATCGGCAAGACACTCTACATTGAAAACTCCACGGTTACCGGCCTCATCGACAGGCTAGAGGCAAAGGGATTCGTGTCGCGTCTTCCGGCGGAGGAAGACCGGCGCAAATGGATCATCGCCATAACAGAAAGGGGAAGAGATGAGATTGATGCCGCCAGGAACGTCATCCGTCTGCTCAACAGTGATATCGGCAAGGGGTATTCCCAGAAGGAGCTCGATACGCTGGAGAATATCCTATGCGGGCTCATCGTGCGATTCGCCGGACAGGAGGAAAGTACACCATGAAAGAGACCTACAGGGGGACCGTCTATCCCTGGCACTGCGACCACATGGGACACATGAACGTCCAGCACTATGCCGCCAAATTCGATGAGGCTACCTGGCAGCTCTTCGGGGATATCGGCCTCACCCCCGATTATCTCAAGATGAACGGAAGAGGGATGGTCGCAGTGAACCAGAAAACAGAGTACCGTGCAGAGCTTCTGCCGGGAGACCTGATCGTCATCGCATCGGAGATCGTGAATATCTCCCGAAAATCCCTCGTATTCCGCCACATAATGAAGAAATGCCCCGCCCAGCAAATCGTAGCAGAAACAGAGCTCGTTGGAGTACATATAGACACGGATAGTCGGAAAAGCTGTGATTTCTGCCGGGAGATTTACGACAGAATACGAAACGCCCTGGAAGAATCAACACATGGCGTGGATCAGACAAACTAAGACCAGGAGGTCATCACTCATGCAAAAGGCACTGGAAAAAATTGAACTGGAAGGCGGCCTGTCTATCAACTGGAGTGATTTCACCCGGGGGACCTATGTGGAACATAACGGCATCCATCTCACCAGCATATCCAAGGGAAGCGTCGAAGGGATGGTTTCCGTCAAATCCGAACTCCTGAATCCCAACAGAATTCTGCACGGAGGAGTCATGGTGGCCCTGGCCGATACCATCGCCATATTCGGCTGCGGCTATCTTTACGAGACGATCAGCGTATCCACACTGAACCTGACGGTTTCCTATATAAAGTCCGTTAAGGGAGGCACCCTGACCGCCAGAGCCAGGGTTATCTCCCAGGGCAAGGCCGTCTCCTTATGGCAGGTGGACGACTTTGACGATGCCGGCCATCTGGCTGCCGTGGTCAACCTGACCTTCTGCATCGGCAAATAACGTCAGGGCCTGCCGGATGCCGCAGGAACCGAAGCTCACCGGACGATCGGGAAGGCGAACTCCGCGGAAAGATTGTCCCGATCGACTGCGGGGTGCTGCCGGCCCCTGGTCTTTTTGGGAACCGTTTTCTTCACATAGTCCTTCAGCTCCTTCAGGGAGATGACCCCGTCCCTTACCAGGTCCGCCCGGCCCTTCAGGGCGTTGATGATCTCCCGCGTAAAGAAACCGTTCTTCAACTGATCGCTTTCATAGGAGAGCTCGCCGCCCATGGAGGAGGAGACGACCACAGCCCCGGTTCTCCGAACCAGATTGTTGTAGATGTACCGTTCTTTCCGGAACAGAAAGTCCCGGTTCCCCTTCTTCCGCCGATCCTTCAGTACGGTCACAAAAGCCCTGCTGGACCGGGCCTTGATCCTTCGGCTGTCCGGGCCCTCGAAGCCGCGGGCAAGGGCCATATCATCCGCCTCCCCGGACTCGCAGGTATCCATGAAAAAGATCTTCCTGCGGGACTTCAGGCCATCCAGAAGGCTCTCAATGAGTTCAAAGTTGACGGCGCTTCCCTTAAGATTGTCGATATCCGTCTCGTGGGTCAGGTAATAGTACGTGGCGTTTTTGTCCTTATCGTTCACGCCATGCCCCGCAATCATCAGGACCACGTTATCATCGACCCCCGCCTTCTTCA
>CALCJG010000110.1 GCA_937967705.1 uncultured Spirochaetia bacterium | reverse complement strand
GAGATATCCACTCGTGACTGGAGTTCAGACGTGTGCTCTTCCGATCTTTTTGCTCCCCGGCAGCTTTTTTCTTTGATGCTTTTTTCCTGGCTTTCCGTTTTCCGCTTTTCTTTTTGGCCTTGCTCCCGGAATCCGTCTTTTTCTTTACCTCGGCCTTCTTGCCGTTCTTGTCCTTTCCAGGCTTGTCCTCCTTAGGGGCAACGGGCTCTTTTTTCTTTCCATTCCTGTCGGGGGTTTTATCTTCTTTTTTTACGGGTTTGTCCGCGGGTTTGGCCTTATCGGTTCCCTTGATCTTACCCTCCTCCCGCTTGACCCTGTCGCGGATGTCTTCCTTGACGGCCCCCTTGTCCGGCTTTGCCTCCTGGGCCGGGAGAGGGCCGGCCATGAAGACGGCAGCGGCCAGAAAAAATGGGAGTACAGAACGAATCATCTTTGTGTTCATAATGGGAATCCCGAAAAGTCCTTTTCTCAAATTTGCTGAGTCTTGTCGTATCGCCCCCGGCGGATGCGGATGCGCCCAAAGCCATACTGCCGCGGATTACGCGAAGTTCCCCGGACAGTATCCGGAAGGATACGGCTTCTCTTTTAGTATCGACAGATGGGTCCATTAAATTCATCACATCTCCGCTCATCAGCTTTAAAGTAACACTTTGAAAAAATCGCATATTTTTGCAACATTTTAACCTTAATGTTTATTTTAATTTAATAATTTTTTCATAATTATGGTTGACTGCCCGGGCCGTTTGCTATATACTTAGTCATAATACATGAGGCCCTAGGCTTCAGAGGAATCGACAATGCCCCCGGGAAACCATATTTTTAAGGGGAAAATTAGAGGAGTCTGGATGCACCAAGGGCCAAAATGCT
Organism: uncultured Spirochaetia bacterium; assembly: GCA_937967705.1. Classification (GTDB taxonomy): domain Bacteria; phylum Spirochaetota; class UBA4802; order UBA4802; family JAGODF01; genus CALCJG01. The sequence continues at coordinate 12,616 of CALCJG010000110.1, read as the reverse complement.
CATACCATGCAATACTATATTGGAGGAAAATCATGAAAAGAATATCCGTGATGCTCGCAATGCTCATGGCAGTGTCCCTCGTGCTGATCAACTGCAACAGCAAGAAGACGGAGATGGGATGGAAGAATAGTTCGAGTCAGACCTTAACGGAAGTTCAATGGCGTGATAAAAATGACAGTGTCAATCAGTCCTGGGGTGCACTAAGCACAGGAGGAGCCCAATCTGATATGAAAGAGGTATCTGCTTTATTAGGTAAAGGAGAAGGTGTAAATGGAGTGAACGAATACAGAATATTAGTTCAGGACCAAAACGGTGACGGCGCACCAGATGAATCCTTTGAAGTGCCGGAGGGAAGTGCAAACCTTTATACAATAACCAGTGCAATTGCAAAATAGTTTTTCAACAGAATCTTTAATAAAATGCTACCTTATAAAGGTAGCATTTTATTATTATAGTTCCAATTCATCCATAATTACCTCAAAAAGGTCTATAGTATAGGTTTTAATCGGCATTGAAGTTTCCACATAAAACTTTTCCCTGAAAGCTGACGGGTTCTCTGATTCCGAAGTTGTAGTGATAATTTAAGGAAATCCTCACCATTGCCTTCCAGCACCTTTGGAAAAAAACTTCTTGCAATATCCTTTCTTTCATACTATCAGGAACCGATAAACAATGAAAAAGGACTATACGATGAAACACAAAGGACATTTTCTAATTCTCGGCCTCTTTTGGGTGATTACGCTGATCGCCGGGCCGCTGGCCAACGCCCTCCATTCCGAGGAGAAAGAGGCGGTCTACAAATGGCTCAATATCTCCGGCACATGGGAGGTGCAGAAGGATGACAAGGGCCCCTTCGTGATCGAGACCCGCGTCAAGGCGCGCGACTGGAACTACAACGAACTGATCAACTACAACACCCTGGGCACCTTCTACCCCCTGGAGGGATTCACCCGCATAAAACTGAAGGCGGGATTTTACAAGCCTCAAACCTATCCCGTCAGCGTACTCTTCTTCTTCGCCGCAGAAAAACCCTATCAAAAGCTCCACGCCTTCCGGCTGACCGGCGACGAGAAGGGCTTCAACAAGGCGGAGCTCATCAGCTCCCGGGTCATCGATCCCAACAAGATGAATCAGAAGGGCAACTTCGCCATCAAGGTGCTGGACTCCGCCCCCTGCTCCCTGGAGTACAACAAGGACTACACGGTGGAAATGCGGATGAATCGCAAGCGGGTCAACATCTATGTGAACAACAAGAAGGTCCTCAAATCCGCCGCCCCGGAGGATTCCGACAAGGGGATCATCGGCTTCAGCAGCCGGGGCGCCATGATGAAGATCGACGACGTGACCGTATGGGATGGGCGAAAGGTGGTGTTGAAGGACGATTTTTCCGGGGACACCATCAAAGGAAACGTCATTAAGATGCGGAAGATGACCAAGAAAGAGTATGAAGAGTGGAAGAAGGAACAGGAGAAGAACAAGAAGAAATGAGTCAAAAAAACCTGCCGCTCCGGCAGGTTTTTTATTCCCTCAAGCCATCGTTACTTGATCAGGCGCATCACCGAATCGGCCTTTAAATGGGAGATGCTGCTGAGCCGCAGATCCTCGGACCGGGCCAGGGTCTGTTCGATCTTTTTTACCGAATCCTCCAGCCGGCCGGAGTCGGTTAAGTTGGAGGCCATGATGTTTTCCACTTCCACATGCAGCTTTTTCAGCCGGGACACATCGCCATTGATGAGCTGATTGATCTGGTCGTGCTTGGCGTTGAGTATGCTGCCCGACATGCCCTCCCCCACGAAATCCCGGAGCACCCGCTCGTGCTGAAAGGTGACCTGATCCATGATGTTCTCCCGGTTGAGGCCGCCCTTTCCCCAGTCCTCCTTGAGCTGAAGAATACCGTCCTGTATGATCTGGTTGCGGGTCAGGGTGGACTGGATGTCGCGAATCTCCTTCTGTATCCCGTCAAGTCGGGACATCACCCTGTTTTCGATCTTTACAGAATCGGTTTTGATCTCTTTTTGCTGGTCTTTCGGGGACTGGTCGTCCGGCTGGCGCTGCCGGTTGATTTTACGCGCGGAATTGAGTAAGTTGTCAACGGTTACTTTCATTTTACACCCTCCATGGCATCGATATGATCTTCCCTAAAGTCCGATATCCAACTCCCTTTGATATCAGACATCGACACACACTGCTTCTCTCTTTTTTTCATCCGAGGCCCCAAAACGGACCTCAAAACAGTATACTTTAGGTTAAAATAATAAAATCGTGGGAATTTGTCAAATAATAATTTCCATGAGACATAATTAATTACATCCCCTGCGTAAAGGATTTACGCGGTCACCTCCTTCTTCTCCACCTTTTCCATTTTGAGGGATACGATCTTGGAGACTCCGGGCTCCTCCATGGTAACCCCGTAAATGGCCTCGCCTATGCTCATGGTCTTCTTATTATGGGTAACGATGATGAACTGTGTGTTCCTGGCGAACTCCTTCATCATCTTGACGAAACGGCCGATGTTCTGCTCGTCCAGGGGCGCGTCAATCTCGTCCAGGAAGCAGAAGGGCGACGGCTTTTCCATATAAGTGGCAAAGAGCAGGGCTATAGCCGTAAGCGCCCGCTCCCCCCCCGAGAGGAGGTTGATGTTCTTGAGTTTCTTGCCGGGAGGCCGCACCATGATGTCAATACCGCTTTCGAGGATGTTCTCCACGTCCACCAGTTCCACGGTGGCATCCCCTCCCTCGAAGAGCTGTTTAAAGATTTCCGAAAAGTTCTTTTTTATGCCCTGGAAGGTTTTTAGGAACATCTCCACGGAGGTCTTGTTGATGTCCTCGATTACCGAGAGTATGTCCTCCCGGGCCTTTTCGATGTCCTTCTTCTGGCTTATGTAATACTCGAAACGCTTCTTCAGATCGCGGTACTCCTCGATGGCCAGGTTGTTGATGGGCCCCAGGTCGTGTATCTTCTTCTTGGTGTCCGCAATGGCCTTCTGTATCTCGGCATACTGGGATTCTTCCACAGGCAGGCCCTCAATGTCGGATATCTTCTTCTCGTATTCCGTCCAGATGTACTCCTCAATGCTGTCGATGCGGAAGTTCAGCTCCACGATGGACTTGTCTTGTTCCCCGATCCGATCGATGACCCGCTTCAGGTTTTCCGCGTCCTTTTTTGAGAGGTTCTTCCTGTCAGTGATCTTGCTGTCGATGCTGTTCCGCTTGTCGGTCAGGTTGACGATGCTCTTTTTCAGCACCTCGGTCTTCTCATTGAATTCGACGAGGCTGTCCTCCCACTCCTTGATCTCCCGCTGGTATCCCTCGATCATGCGGTCGGCCCTTTCCATGTTTTCCCGGTAATTGGTTATCTGTTTCTCGGTGTCCTTGATCTGGGCGTTCAGGGAGTTGATGTGTTTCTCGGTCCATTCCCGTTCCGTCTCCTCCCGGGAGAGATCCTTCTCGATGCGGGCGATCATGGAGTTCACATCATCCAGCGCCGTCTGCTCGTTGCGGATGAATTCCTCAAGCAGGTTGATCTCCGAGCGGCAGAAATCGACCTGCTGTATCTCCGTTCTGATCTGACCGTCCAGGGCCTCTTTTTCCGCGTGTACACCGGTCTTGTCGAAGAGGATGGAACGGAAACCGTCCTCGAAACTCTCGAAACGGTGAACGTCGCTGCGGAGAGTCTCCGTATCGAGGGTCCTTATCAGCGCCAGCGCCTCCGCCGGCCTGTCTCCCTCCAGAAGGGACGCAGCCTCCTTGAGAACCCGGTCCATCTCATCCAGCGCCTGATTGATGCGTCCCCTCACCTCCTGCCGCTGTTCCTCCGATTCCGTAAGTTCCGCCTTGCGCCGCTCGATGGCATCCACGAGCCTGCGTATGACGACGTCCAGTTCCTTCCGCAGACCTTCCAGTTTCTCCTCTCCCGCGGCAATCTGTTTTTTATGCTCCTCGATTTTCTGGCGGGAGATCCGGATGGACTCTATCTTGCGTTTCCTCGTATCACCCAGGTTCTGCAGTTTTTCCCGGTCGTCGCTGATCTTCTTGCGGATCTCCACGGCCCTATGCTGGCTGCGTTCCCGCTCCTCCTCCAGGTTTTTGAGATTTTCCTCCCGCTCCCAGATATTTTTCTGCACGCTTTCCCTGTAGGATGCCTGATCGTTGATGAGACGGCGATTCTTTTCCGTCTTGTTGTCTATATCCTCCAGTTTGATACGGAAGGTATGGAGATTCTTGTCCAGCTCGAACAGTTCCAGCTGTATGTCGTTCTTCTCTTTCTCGTATTTCTCGTTCTCGGCCGATATCCGGGAAACACGGGCGGTGAGATCCTCCCTTTCCTTCTTCAGCCTGTCCAGGTCCCCCTCAAATTTGTCCTTTTTCCGCTTCTGCTCGCGATATCGGAGAAGGCTGAATTTGAGATCGTTATCCGAAAGCTCGCTCTTGAGGGCCATGAAGTATTTGGTCTTTTCCGCCTGCCGGGCCTTGAGGTCCTTTTCCCGCTCTATCTCCTTGATGATATCGTTGATGCGCTCGAGATTGTCGCTCGTATCCTGAAGTTTCTTGAGGGATTCCTTCTTCTGAAGCTTGTACTTACTGATCCCCGCCGCTTCCTCGAAGATGTACCTCCGATCCTCCGCCCGGCTGGAGAGGATCAGGTCGATCTTTCCCTGCTCCATGACGGAATAGGCGGACTTGCCAATGCCCGTGTCCATGAACAGTTGATCGATATCCTTGAGCCTTACGGGGGATTTGTTGATCATGTATTCCGATTCCCCGTCTCGGAAGACCCGGCGGGTCACCGTAACGGCGTCGGAATCCAGATGCAGAATGCGGTTGCTGTTGTCGAGGGTGATGGAAACCTCCGACAGGGAGACGGGCTTTCTCTGCTCCGTACCCGTGAAGATGATATCCTCCATCTTCTCCCCCCGGATATTCTTGGCCTGTTTTTCGCCGAGAACCCATTTCATCGAATCGACGACGTTGGATTTGCCGCAGCCGTTGGGACCCACGACCACCGTAATCCCCGGGCCAAACTCGATCCTGGTCCTGTCGGCAAAGGACTTGAAGCCAAACATGTCCATCGATTTCAGATACATCTTCCAACCTCTTGACGCGGAGCAGGTCCGCATGGCGATTATACAGCAGGCGCAAATCCTGCACTTGCACCGGAGAACAGCTTCCCGGGAATACTATGGAGAGCGATCCCGCTTTTTCGATCAATTGAAGAAAGGCGGTTCTGCTGCTCAAGGCGGCATTAAGGCCAAAGTTGGGATAGTATTCGTCGGTCTACTGACGGGAAGTACAGATAACTCATTCAGGGGCTACTTTGTCTCCATTAAAGTGTACATGGCAAGTATAATTTTGAGTTGACCGCATAATTTTCGAGGATTTACCCCAACATGCGTTGGTCATGCAGATCTTCATACGGATCACGGTTTCACCTGGCGGGTAATATCCGTGATCCAGGGTTATTTATAATCCTGCCAAGCAATATTTTAGGGATAAAGGGCGAAAATTTTTAATGACATTATCAGAGGAATGTGGTATTTATCACAGCGTTGTCTTTGATCTTCTTGGCAGGAGTAAATCCGGAAATTCCCGTATGTGCGGTAGACTATTGTTTTAATTCGTTCTATCCCGGACGCACCCTGTGCGGACAACCTATCAATCCCAAGCCTATATATAAAAACAGGACTTTTCTATGAATGAACTATCATTAAAAAAACTACCCGGCAAATCCATCAAACTCTTTGTTCTGATGTACCTTCTTCATCCGGCCTTCTATGCCGGAACCTTCAGCTTTTCCATCGGACTCCTGGACTCCCTTGAGGTATTCAAGATCATTCTTGTTCTGGCACCCATAATCATAACCGTTTTTACAGTTCTCTTCCTTCTGAAAACCCGGCAGCTCAAGGGATTCTGCGAGACCCTGGCGGTCAATCCCGACACTGTTGACAGGGAAAGCCTCAAGAACCTGATCAACAGCTACTCCTTTTACGGCGCCCTTTATATCTTCAGCGGCTGCGCCGGCGGGCCCCTCCTGACGGTCATCATCGGGCTCTCCAAGGGCATTCTCTTCTCCTGGCAGCAGGCGCTCTTCTTCTTTCTCATGGGAGAGATTACGGCATTGATCGCCGCCATGGTCTTCTACTTCCTGTCGAAGACCGACCTCTATCCCCTGAACAGGTTCGCGGATTTCAGACCCCTCTCACTCTTCTTCAAGTTTTCCATTCCCATACTTTCAACCATCATCATCCTGCTCACCGTGCTTTCAGTGACCATATACAATATCAGTTTCCGACGCACCTATGACATGGAAGAAAACCTCCTGAAATTGCGGACCGAATCCGCAACACAGTACATCGATTCCTTCATGCGGGAAATCATTGCGGAGACATCAGTCTACGCGGATTCCTCCAGAAACCGCTTTACCAGTACTGGCGCAGCCATTTCCTACCTGCAGCGCCTCTTTCGGGGGGTGAAAAACCGCAATATCGAAATGCTCTTCATATCAGACCGCACAGGACTCTCTCCCCACAGCCTGGGAGGCAGTGCCAACATTGCCGACAGGGATTACTTCAAGCGGGTCATGCAGGAGGGAAAGATCACCTTTTCCGATCCTGTAATCAGCAAGGCCTCCAAGAAGGAAATCATCGTTTGCGCCCTCCCTCTCAAGGAGGGGGAAAGGGTTACCGGCATCTTCGGAATCACAATACTCATTGAAACCATAAAGGAAAAGCTTAATGAACGCAGCAAGGCCGATCATGCCGATTACATCATCCTCTCCCGGTCGGGTAAAATCCTCTTTCACTCCGACAAACGATACATTCACAAGACCATAGGAAAGGACATCAAGGAAACGGATAAGGGCTTCGAGAACATCTCCTGTCTGACCGATAGAGAGAAAACCGGTCTCTGCCAGTTCAGCTTCGAGGGAGTACGAAAGGTAGCGCTGAGATCCCCCATAAAAATCATGGAAAAGGATCTCATCCTGGTGATGGATAAGGCCGCTTTTTACGACGACATGAATCTGTTCCTCTTTCAGATCGTCATCGCTTTCTTCGCACTCTCGGGCATTCTGGTTTTAATTCTCCTGCGAATCACCCGGAACATCTCCCGGCCCATCCGCAATACCATCGAAATATTCAGTCAGATCGCCGAGGGCGATCTGACTGTCACGAGCAGGGACTATCTGCCCGACGAGTTCGGAGAACTGATACGTTATCTGAAACTTCTACTGGTCCGGCTCAAGGAGATCGTCCACACATCCATCGAATCCTCGCAGCAGCTAGCCACCTCATCGGAAAACCTGACCGCCACCAGCCAGGACCTCGCACAGGGCGCCCAGGGCCAGGCCGCCTCGGTGGAGCAGTCCTCCGCGTCCCTCGAGGAAATAGCCAGCTCCATTGAGAACATCGCCAAGAACGCCCAGAGCCAGGTGGACTTTGCCCGAGCCACGGACAAATCCATGCAGGAACTGAAGGACATCATACGTGAAGTGGTCTCATCCGCCGGGGAAGCCCTGGCCATGGCCAACAACAGCACGCTGGAGGCGCAGAAAGGCAACGAGCTGATGCAGAACACCATCCGCGGCATGAACAACATCGACTCCAGTACGCACAAAATCGCTGAAATTGTGACTCTCATAAGAGACATCTCCGACCAGGTAAATCTGCTGGCCCTTAACGCTGCAATCGAGGCGGCCAGGGCCGGTGAGCACGGACGGGGATTTGCCGTCGTTGCCGATGAGATCGGAAAACTGGCGGAACAGACCGCCTCCAGCGCCAAGAACATCACGGAGCTGGTGGAGACGGGACTCAAGGAGGTTGAAGACGGCCGGCAATACGTGGATGCCACGTCCCAGGCGCTGACCAACATCATGAGCAACATCAGGAAAACCGACGAACTGGTCCGCCAGATCACGGAATCAGCACGAAAACAGGAGGAGGCCAGCCAGAAGGTCTCAGGAGATACGCGGAAGGTGATCGAGATGGCCGAGAGCATATCTTTTGCCACCCAGGAGCAGATGAGCACCAATCAGGAAATGATTAAAACAGTCAATCAGATAAACGACCTGACGCAGTCTGTGGCCGCGGGTGCGGAAGAGATCGCCTCGTCATCGGAGGAGATCAGCGCCCAGGCGGAGGCCCTCAATCAGCATATCTCCTTTTTCCGGGTCTCCCGGGAACAGGACTGAAGGATGGCGATGCCTTATCCGATCATCGAGAGACCCTGCACCGCACTGAGGTATCCCCTTCAATGGCTTCTCTGTCTGAGTATCTTGCTTGCGGGATGCGCCACCGGGGACGTTGCATCCCGTTATCTCTTCAAGGCATCCCTGACGGGAACCGCCAACTCCTATCTGCGCGCAAAGGACCGAATCGACCGGGAGGAATGCTATCAGGTCTTTTTCCGAATTAGAAAACAAGAGAAATGCATAAAGATCGCCCTTACGACCCTCATCAGCGACAGGAGCATATTGAACCGCAAAATCCCCGTAAACGGCTATTTCATCGTGGAAAAACTCATCGATATCAGAAAGTTTCACGAGGGATACAACTATACCTATTCGGAACTGGGACGCAACTACGACAGCGGCTGGAAGGGGAAAGGCGAGATGACACTCTGTTCCTCTTCCAGAGATCCCATACGAAAACTGGATCCGGGGATCTACCGGATACGTTTTACCGTTTTCCGGGAGGAGGATTTTCGATTCACCTTTCAGTTCTTTACCAATGCGGAACAGATCGCCCCTTATCTGCAATTCCCGCCTCCATAAGTGAGCATCAGGGATCCCCGGAGGGACCGGTTTTTATTTTCCACAGAATAACTATGGCGGCAGGATTCCTCCAACCTATTCAAAAAACGACTGGATTGCCGTTAAGAAACTTGACAGGTCTAAGGTTACGTGATATTTTCCATAGCAAATCTCTTTTCCAGGAACACCTTAACAAGTCCTACAGGCGGGGAACACCTGTTCGATCCCGCTGGTAATAAAAAAAATGGAGGCAAGTTTGATGAAAAAACTCACTTTATTGCTGCTGGTTATCGCAATGATGACCTTCACCGCCGGTACCGCTTTCGCCGAAGGAAAGGGTATCGGGATCAAAGGCGGATGGTCCATGGTTCTGGACGATTACGACAAGGCCAAATATGACGACACATGGAATGCCGGGGGTTTCTTCGACATGGGGAAATTTTTATTTGATTCCCTTAAATTTCGTCCCGGCCTTGACTACGTAAAAATGAAGAACAAGGACAATCCCAATGCCGAATTCAAGGTTTGGGGCATTCATCTGGACTGGTACTGGTTCTTCCTTTCCAGCGGAAAGATAAGACCCTTCCTCGGTTTTGGTCCTGCTCTCAACTATTACAAATTCCATGACCGGCAGACCAATGACAACGACTCAGATGCAGGCATCGAAGGCTTCGGCGGTGTTGAGTTCGATTTGACCGGATCTCTGGCCCTCATGCTGGAAGCACGGTATCTCTGGCATGACATCGCCGACCGGGACAAAGCCCTGATGAAGTACAATCTGGGGTTTATCTTTAAGTTCTAACCGTCAAAAAGGACCATAAAAAAGGGGCTGCCCTTGGGGCAGCCCCTTTTTTATTCAATATCTAACTTTATAGGAAAAGCGATCCAGACTTTTCCTTACTTCTTTTCTTCCGGTTTTTTAACCTCTTCTGGCTTCTTCGCATCTTCCGGCTTCTTCATCTCATCCTTGATTTCCTTCACAAGGCGATTATCCTCAAAAATGCCCTTAACGACCTTTCCATCGGCGAATGTGTATACGCCATTGCCGCTCATGTTGCCGTTCTTCCATTCACCTTCGTATTTGTCGCCTCCCGGCCACGTATAGACTCCCTGGCCATGTCTCAAATCATCCTTGAAATCGCCGACATATTTGGATCCGCTGGGATAGATATAAGACCCTTTCCCATTACGTTTGCCGTTTTTCCATTCACCCTCATAATTTTCCTTGTCCTTCCAGTAGTAAACGCCTTTCCCTTCCCGTTTTCCTTCCTTGAACTCCCCGGTGTATTTGGCGCCGCTATCCAGCTGAAAGGTACCCTTTCCGTCAATGCAATCCCCGTCTATACACTCCTTTGGCTGATTGCTGGCACAGGCCATCAAGAAAACCGCAACCGCTGTTATAATCAATAAAAATAGCTTTCTCATAAACATCTCCTCTTTATTTTAATTAGCTTTAAAGGCATTTTCCCCCTGTCGCAGTCAGGAGGGACCTATAAACCCTTCCCGCTAACGGGTTTACCAGACGTGAAACATGACCCCGTCAATATAACACCATAGGGACAGAGAATGCAATAATTTTTTCGCCCCTGTTCTCAAGATTATAACACTCACCCGCCATCTATAACCCTGCCCGTATTCCGGTGAGAGAATATTTCCCTGCAGCTCTGTTATCTTCTTGACGAAATGGGCAAAAACCGCATGATCCCCGGACAAGACGGGCTCTCAAGGGGATTCCATTGATTATTACCATTTTCTCAGCGCTTCTTTTTGCCGCAGCCGGTTCCTGGAGTTTCTTTTCTCCGGCCATATTTTTCTGTCTCGTACCCTTCTTCCTCGCCCTGGAAAAAGAGGAAAGCACATCCGGGATTTTTATACGGGGGCTGCTCTGGGGAATGACAATGACCATCGTCATCGCCTACTGGATACTCATCGCCCTCTACCAGTTCTATGAGGTATCGGCCGTAACCTCGGCTGCGTTTTTTCTTTTCCTGGTGGCTCTTCCCGTAGGGTTGGCGGGAGGTCTCTTCGCCCTTTCCTTCCGGTTTCTGTTCCGGGAAAACCGTTTCTTCTTCTTTCTCATCCTCCCCTCGCTCTGGGTTCTGCTGTTGGAATTCCTGAGGGAACTGCTTCCCCTGTTGTTGCCATGGGGTCTGGCGGGATACGCCCTGAGCGATTGGCCCGCATTCATCCAGATGGCGGACATCACCGGGGTGTACGGCCTTTCCTTCCTCATCACAGCTGTTAACTCCCTGATCTATTACCAGATAAGGCAGTACCGTTGGGGTGATTTTACCGAGATTATAAAAACCCGGCGTTTCCCGATTCGGCTGATGGGAGGTTTCTTTCGACGTCAGGCCCTGCCGCTGTCCCTTATTCTGCTTCTGATTGCCGGACCGCTTATATACGGAACGATCGCACTGGGGCAGTGGGAAAGATCTCTTGGAAAACCGGGAGGACCGAAGGATTTTCAGGCTCAGGTGGTCCAGGGCAGTTTTGGCCAGAAGGAACGGTGGGAAAGCGGGAATTTTTTTCTCATCCTGGAAACCTATCTGGGGCTGACTGGCAAGGGGGTACACAAGCAAGGAGAGCGCATCGTCGTATGGCCGGAAACAGTGCTCAACACACCCGGCCGCATCGACGGAAATCTTTTCAAAAGGATCGTCCACGAACTGGGGAAAGAGTCCCTACTGATCACGGGAGGTGTGAGGCAGGATCCCCGGAACCGCATCTTCAACAGCGCCCTTTTCATTTCCGGGGAAGGATTCCTCCAATGGTATGACAAGAACATCCTGCTCCCGGCGGCGGAAACCAACCCGTTGAAATGGGATATCCTGGGGAAATACTACGAGGCCCCTTCAGAGTACGTAACGGGAACGACCCCCTCTCTCGTGGATACCAATCGGGGCCGGATCGGGGTGTCCATATGCTTCGAGGTCATCTATCCCTGGTTCGTCAGACAGGCGGCTGCCCGGGGTGCGGAGATTCTCGTAAATATATCCAACGACACCTGGTTTGGCGACAGCACCATGCCCCGCCAGCATCTGAACATCGCCCGCCTCAGGGCCGTGGAAAACCGCCGTTACCTCATCAGGGCATCCAACAGCGGCCTTTCCGCCATCATCTCCCCGGCAGGGGAGATACTGAAACGCAGCACCCTCTTCGCCAGGTCCACCATCGAATCGCCCTGCCGGCGTATAACGGAAAAAAGCATCTATACCATACTCGGCGACTGGATTCTTTACCTTTCCCTGCTGCTGGTTACGGGACACACAGCCTTCCTGCTCTGGAAGACTTGAGTCCCTCCTAACGCCTTTTCCACTCATCCTGAGCCTTGCGGATATTCTCACGGCGCCGGAACTCATCGGCCCCTTCCGAGCCGAAAATCTCCTCCTGAAGAGCACGGATCCTGGCCTCTTTCTCCTCGGGTTTGAGATTGAGATCGCTCTGTATCTTGGCCTCCCGCGACCGGTAATCCTCCTCCTGCTTCTTTTCGCCCTCTATCTGCTCGTCCACCTTCTCGAGCCGGGCCACAACCTCTTCAGAGAAGAACTCCTTGCGGTATTCCCGGACCTTGTCCTTGCGGTCCGTATCGTTGAGCTCACCCAGGTCTTTTTGATACATAACCATCTTTTCCTGATACCGGTCAAAAGGCTTGGCGTTGCTGTCCACAGAACCGGAGTCCCTGCCCCACATCTCGCCCTGGAGTTCTTTGAGCTGTTTTTCCTTTTCCGCCCCGTACATTTTTTTATCGTTCAGGAGTGATAGTTTTCTCACACGCTATTCGTGATTCTGCACCTCGGCGCCGAAGAGTCCGTCGGCGATGTCTTTTCCGAGATAATACCTGCGGTAATCCTGGAGATTCTTCAGGTAG
>CALCJG010000109.1 GCA_937967705.1 uncultured Spirochaetia bacterium | reverse complement strand
GAAAAACCCTTTTCCAAGACCTGTGCTCCTCCTCTGCTGCCTGATGGTATCCGCCCTCCTGTCGGCACTGCCCGTACATCCGCAGGATAAGCCGGCGGAAGAGGACAAACAGGAGGCACGGTCCGAAAAGGGATACCGGGAAAAGGAAAAGCTGCCCGACACCGATGAGCTGCTCCACCGCCTGATACGGCACAAATACAGGAAAGAAAGACCCCTCGAGAAAAAGACCCCCGACGAACTGCTCAAAACCCTGGTTCACCGCCGCTGGTTCGAGCAGAAGGAACAGCCACCCTCGGTCAGAACCGAGAAAAGGGTAACCGCCCCCTCCCATGTCGAGGAGGATCTCACAGCCATCAAAAAGAGCGCAAGCGAAGATCTGAAAAACATCCTGGTCCTTGTCGGAGAGATCCCCGTGAGCGATCAGGATCCTCTCTTTGCCCCCGTATTCCTGACTGACAGAAAGAACGTTTTCGGCACGCGTTCGGATATGGCCTTCACCTGGGTGGGCTACAAGTCCACACTCAAGCTGACACAGAAACGCTTTCCCTGGAAAAAGACAAATCTCCAGGAAACCTTTATAGGCTCTTTCCTCTACGCCAGCGGCACCAACCTCGGTTTTCTGGGAGGAAAGTATCAGGAGGAATATCCCTTTTACACCAATTACTTCTCCGAGATCGTCACACTAAAATACTTCCTCCCCCGGCATTTTGCCGTGGCCGGCACCATGGATTCGCGTCAGTATTTCTTCGAAAAACGGAACACCCCGGACAGCTTCATCATGCCCCGCGACCATGTGAATTTCTTTCCCCGCCTTGACCTGAGTTACGAGCGTCTCTCGGAAAAGGGAATCGATCAGCTTACGGAGGGTTGGGAATTTGCGACCTGGGCGGGTTACGGCATACGAAGCAGATGGGAGGAGTGGGGTGATGAGTCCAATCCGCAAACGGGAGAGAAGACCCAGACCTTTCTCATAACCTCGGCGACTCTGACCGCCGGCGCCCTTTACAAAAACAATCAGAATCTGGTCCTCAAGGCCCGCTTCAAGGGAGGCAAGGACAACGATTTCCTCTCCCGTCCCCGCTTCGGAGGCACCATCGACAACGCCAAGCTGGATGTGGTGCATGGCTTCCAGGTGGACTCCTTCCGGGTGAATTCCTTCGGCCTGGTCAACCTCCGCTACGGCGTTGATCTTCTCAAATGGCTGCGGGGCAACCTCTACCTCGACTACGCGCATGTCTTTTCTCCGGGGCGCGAGGACATCCTGGGATCGGGTTACGGATTCCGCTTCCTCACCTTCGGCGGCCTACCCATCTGGATCACCCACGGGATCGGCCGCAAGGTCTACCCTGAAAGAACACAGCTGGAACAGGTGGTCATGGTAATGACCGCCGCCGGGTGGTAAAAAAACGCTTGACTGTTCCCGGGAGATTGCTGAGAATCCGAGAAATCACAAATCTACCACAGGACATTCTCATGAAAATAATTGAAGGAAAACTGGACGCCTCCGGTCTGAAAGTGGCGATTATCGTTTCACGTTTCAACGAATTCATCACCAGCAAGCTTTTGGGCGGGGCGATGGACTGTCTGAAGAGGAACAGCGCCCGGGAGGAGGATATCAGCGTCATCTGGGTTCCAGGATCCTTTGAAATACCCGCCGTCGCCCGCAAGGCCGCCGAGTCGAAAAACTACGACGCAGTGATCTGTCTCGGCGCGGTCATTCGGGGAGCCACTCCCCACTTCGATTACGTCTCCGCGGAGGTTTCCAAGGGGGTGGCCCAGGTGGGCATGAACGCGGGCATCCCGGTCATCTTCGGCGTTCTTACAACGGACTCAATAGAACAGGCCATCGAGAGGGCGGGAACCAAATCAGGAAATAAGGGTTTTGACGCCGCCATGTCCGCCATTGAAATGGCCAGTCTGTATAAAATATTATAAGCATGGGCCACAGAAGAAAAGCCAGGGAATATGCGCTTCAGGGTCTCTACATGTACGAAACCGTCGGGAGAAAACCCGAGGAGTTGCAGACCCTCTTCTGGGTAGAGAAGGAGATTCCCGAAGACATCCGTGACTTTGCAGCACGACTGATAACGGACACCATAAGCAGGCTGGATTACATAGACAATCTCATTACCGTCTATTCGCGAAACTGGAAGATCGAGAGACTGAGCGCAGTGGATAAATCCATACTGAGAATATCCATATACGCCATGCTCTTCCTGAGGGACATCCCCCTGGTGGTAACCATCAACGAGGCCATCGAGCTGGGGAAGATTTACGGCGGCGAGGGTTCCGGCCAGTTCATCAACGGGATCCTGGACGCCATAAAAAATTCAGAGTTGAAAGAGGACATGAAATCCAGTGAACCCCTCGAAAAAGAGTAGATTCACCCTCAGCGACGCTCCGGACTACGAAGAAGTTTCCGGCGAAGAGCGGGGCAGCCGATTCACCTTCGCCGGATCAGGCAGGAAAGGGCTCTCCTTCCTCCGTGACAAAAAGATTCCCTTCATCATTGCCTCCACCGTAGCTCTGACAGCCATAGCCGGCATCATATACCTGACTCAGTTCGTTTACAAAAAACCCCATACCTTCACGAAAAAAACCGGGGGGGAAACCGTATTCTCCGGAAGCGAAAAGAAGGATATCCCGGACTCGGCAACCCAGAACCCGCACCTGATCCGGGGCAAGGAGAGCTACTACAAGGGCTACCTCAATGACGCCATCGCCGAGTTCAAGGAGGTGGTGGAATCCGGGGCCCCCGACGAAGAGAAGGCCGTGGCCCTCACCTTCATCGGCATCATCTACGACGACAAGGGGGATTACAAGTCTGCTATAGACCATTACCAGCGGGCCATCAAATACGATCGAAAGAACCCGATAACGTACCGCAACCTGGCACTGGCCTACCGCCACTTGAAAGACTACGAAAAGGCGGGAGAGGCCATCAGCAGGGCCGTGGACCTGGATGAGAAGAACACCAACAACCGCGTCCTCTACGGCAACATCCTCTTCGACCAGGGCAAGTACAAGGAGGCCCGGGACCAGTACGAGGGGGCCCTCAAGACCAACCCGGAAAATCCCTCGGCCCTCTATAATCTGGCCATCACCCTGATACGCACCGGCGATGAGGTTTCTGCCATGGAGTATCTCAAGCGCGCCTCGGCGGCGGACAAGATCGGCGAGGTGGCGCACCTGTCCCATTCCAAGCTGGGTGTCCTCTACTCCCAGATGAAGGATTTCGATTCGGCGGAGAAACATCTCCGCATGGCCATCTCCGTCAATCCCAAGGACCCGGTGGACCGCTACAATCTCGGTTATGTATACCTCCAGAGGAAGGAGCCCGAGAAGGCCATTGAGGAATTCAAAAAGTCCGAGGAGATGGCCGCCGGCGATGTCCGGCTCCTGGAAAACCTGGGCGAGGCCTACTTCAACCTGAGGGATTACGACCGCAGCGCCGACGCCTACCAGAAGCTCCTGGCCATTAACAGGCGCAACGTCAAGGTGCTCTCCCGCATAGCGGAGATCTACTATGAGAAGGGGGAACTGGACAAGGCCTACGAGTTCTACAAGAAGATCACGACGATGGAGCCCGCATCAGAGAACGCCCGGATCGCCTATCTCAACATGGGCAACATCCTGGACGACACCCAGCAGTACAACGAAGCCGTCGATGCCTACAAGAAGGCTCTGGCCATCAGCCCCAAGGACGACTCGGCCTACCACAATCTCGGCATAGCATACAAGCATGCAGGGACCCCGGAGCTGGCCATCGAGGCCTGGAAGAAAGCCTCTGAGCTGAACCCGGACAATCCAAAACCGCTGATGGCCCTGGCGGATTTTTACTACGAAAAAGGCAACTACGACATGGCCATGGATGAATACCAGAGGCTTCTGAGGCGGTGGCCCAACATCCAGGACGGCCACTTCAATCTGGCCACGATCTACTATAAAAAGAACATGCTGGATTATGCCCTGGAGGAGTACAAGCGCGTTATCGAGATCAACGAGCGCAACGATTTCGCCCGCAAGGCCAATATCAACCTGGGCGTGCTGACAGCCAAACGCTCCGGCAACAGCGAACAGGGCACGGAGCAGGCCCTCTCCTATATTCAGAAGGCCCTTCTGATGAAGCCCGATGACCCTGAGGCCCTCTTCTCACTGGCAGTGATCTATTCCAAGCGGGAGATGTACGAGCAGGCCGTAGACACCTTCTTCCAGGTGGTGAAATCCTCCCGGGAGAGCAAGCTGGTGGGAGACGCCTACAACAACATCGGCAAATGCTACTACCGGATGAAACAGTACAAGAAGGCCCTTCAGGCCTTTAACCGGGGTGTAGAGGAAGATCCCACAAACGAGGAAATCCGCATCAACCGCACTTCGGCCATGCAGGCCTACGAGGCCGAGCTGGAAAGGAGATAGTCCCTCCTTATGGAAAAAGTCGACCGATCCTATCTTCACGATGCCGAGGACCAGCGCCTGGCGGCCTGTGCCGCCCGGTCCCGGAACACCCGGGGAAGGGCGTATCCCGAAGAAGCTCATCCCTACCGCACCGAATTCCAGCGCGACCGGGAAAGGATCATTCACTCCCGGGCCTTCCGCAGGCTGGAGTATAAAACCCAGGTCTTCGTGAACCACGAGGGCGATCACTATCGAACACGCCTGACCCATACCATCGAGGTGGCCCAGATCGCCCGGTCCATCGCCCGTGCCCTGAGGCTTAACGAAGACCTCGCCGAGGCCATCGCGCTGGCCCACGACCTGGGGCACACTCCCTTCGGGCATTCCGGCGAACGGGAGCTCAACGAGCTCCTCAAGGACAAAGGGGGATTTGAACACAACCGGCAGAGCCTTCGAGTCGTGGAGAAGCTGGAGGAGCGATACGAGAACTTCCCCGGGCTCAATCTCACATGGGAGACCCGGGAGGGGATCATCAAGCATTCCACCTGCTACGATCATCCCGCCGTCTCGGACTTTCTGCCCGCCGAGCAGCCCTCCTTGGAGGCCCAGATCATCGACTTCGCCGACGAGATCGCCTACAACAATCATGACCTGGACGACGGCATCTCCTCAGGACTACTCCAGATGGAACAGATCCGCCGGCTCGGCATATGGGAACGGGTATCCGGAAGGACATCCCATGAAGCGGGCTCCCGGGAGATGAGAAAGCTCATGGTCAACCGGATGATCCGGGGGATCATCAACCTCCTGGTTACGGATCTCATCGAAACAACACGAGGCCGGCTGAACTCCATGAACCTCAAAACCTACGAGGATGTCCGCCGGTCCTCCTGCCGGGTGGTACAGCTCAGTCCCGATACAGCGGCGGTCAACGAGGAACTCAAGGAATTCCTCCGCAAGAACCTCTACCAGCATTACCGGGTGGTGCGGATGGGCATCAAGGCCCAGAAGGTCCTCCGCGACCTCTTTTGCATATACCGGGAGCATCCCAACGCGCTCCCGGGGGCCTACCAGGCCAGGATAGAGACCGACGGGCTGGAGAGTACGGTGGCGGACTACATCGCCGGCATGACCGACCGTTACGCCCTGGAAGAGCATCAGAAACTGACGGACCCGATGATTCGCGTCTAACGAGGAAAGAGCGATGGACAAGGAATACCCGGAACTGCCCGATTTCATCAAGGAACTGCTGGAATCCGGAGCTGAGATTGACGAGATCCGGCTGGACGCCGAGGGAAACTGGCTTCATGACGGCCAGCCTTTCACCAACAAAAAGATCATCGATTTCTTCAACCGGTCCGTTGACGTCACCAGGGACGGAAAATACGTGCTTCACTACAGCGACTTCGTCTACCCGATCGTCGTCGAGGACGCTCCTTATTTCATCACAGGCGTCCGCTTCGAGGGCTTTGGGTCCTTCGAGACCATATACATCACCCTTTCGACGGGAGAAGAGGAGGAACTGGACATCAATAGCCTCTACTATAAATCCAACAACAGCCTCTACTGCTATGTCCGGGAAGGGCGATTGCCCGCCAAGTTCAAACGCTCCCCGTCCTTCCAGATACTGGAGCGCCTGGAGGAGACCGACGACACCTACTACCTGAAGATACAGGGAAAGCGCATCGTTCTTCAGGAAAAGATGGACTGAAACAGAATATCGCAAACCACATTGAGGAACACAAGATGAAAAAATTCACCTACATTCTCATTATTCTCGCCCTGGCGGGAACGGCCCTGACGGCGTACATGACGCTCTCGCATTACTACCCCGACCGCTACGGCATGATCGCCTGCGGAGACGGTTTTATCAGTTCCTGCCTCTCCCTGCAGATATCCCGCTATTCCAGACTCTTCGGAATCCCCCTGGCGGCTTACGGCCTGTTTTATTACCTCCTGGTTCTCTTCACCCTGCTGGTGGCGGATTACGCGGAGGACCGGTATCATCTCCAGGCGGCCGCCCTGCTCTTCCCTGTGACGGTCCTGGCCGTAGCCGGGGACCTGGTCCTGGCCGTTCTCCTTATCTGCATTCGCCAGTCCTGCGTTATGTGCTTTATGAGCTACGCCATCAACATCCTCCTGCTGGCGGTGCTGGGCCTGTTTCTGTCCCGACTAAAGAAATTGCACGGCATCGGATGGATGGAAGTTTTCAAGTCCCTCTTCAACGCCAGCGGCAGCGACCGAAAAGCCGTTCTCTCCCTCTACACCATCTTTGTCTTCCTACTGGCCTATACGGTCTTCTCCACATCTTACATACTGGCTGTCAAGACACAGAGCCCCGAGATCCCCCGGGAGAGGATCGACGCCTTTCTCAAGGAATTCTACGCGGCCCCGGTGGAAAAGTTCAGCCTCCCCGAATCTGGTCTTATTCTGGGCAAGCCGAGCGCCCGGGTAAAAATCATCGCCTTTACCGACTTTCTCTGCAGTGCCTGCTATGAATTTTACAAGGTAGAGAAATACAGCTTCGCCAAGTACGGTGAAAAAATAAGCGTGCATTACTACAACTATCCTCTGGAAAAGACATGCAACCGGTACGCTTTCGGGACACGCTATGAAAACTCCTGCGTGGCCTCCCGGGCCATGCTGACGGCGGCGAGAAAAGGCCAGTTTGCCGCTTTTCTCCAGGCCCACTTCAGGAATTACGACCGCTTTCACGGGCAGTACGGCCTTAATTCGGTCAAAGAACTGCTGGTGGATCTTCCCGGGGGCAGGGGTGATTTCCTTGAGACCATGAACAAGGAGGATCTTCTGAATCTCATCCGAAGGGATACCGACCTGGCCCAGAAACTCAAGATCGAGGCCACGCCGACCCTCTTCATCAACGGACGCCGCATGGTGGGAGTCCCCTCGCAGGAGGAGTTTGACTCTGTTATAGACCGGGAACTGTCTCGTTCCGGCCGTTGAGTTCTCCGTTTTTTTTCCGAAAAAGGTTGAAATGGGGAAACGTTTGTTGTATATTCGGGAGAATTAGATTATTATATGGGGGAAACCAGATGAAAAAGATCTTACTATCCGTAACAGCCTTGAGCTTCCTGTTATCCTTTGTGATAATGACATCCAACTCCTACGCCGGCAAATACAAGTGCTTCACCTGCAGCGGAGGCGGTTATGTTTGCTTCAACGGCGATGACACCTTCCCCAAGAGGAAAAAAGCGAAAGATAATTTTGGCTGCAACGTCAGCGGAACCAGTTCCTGCGACGACTATCACTGCAAAGGTAAGTTTGTCAACTAAGCTCCTCTATACCGGAACTGAAAAAGGACGGGACCTCCCGTCCTTTTCTGTTCCCCGCACTTTCAAAGCATGTCATAGGGATCCATATCCACTTCCAGGTAAACATCCCGCGCTGACACGGCATCCCGAGATTCGGTAATCGCCCTCCGAAGGGCTTCCACCTGCCCCGACTTCAGAATAACATGATACCGGTAGTTGGCCGCGATCCTCTCCAGGGGGGCCGGGGATGGTCCCAGCACCTGAACGGGAAGTTTCAGGCCCCGGACCGTATCCTTCAATTTTTCCGAGAGGCTCTCCGAGGCCTCCTTTACCCTTTCCTCGGATTTGCCGCGCACCAGGAGCCGGGCAATCCGGGCAAAGGGGGGATACTGCAGGGCACGGCGCATGGAGATTTCATACTCGTAAAACCCCTCATAATCATGGTTCTTGAGATACCCGAAGAGGGGGTTGTCCGGGTTGAGGGTCTGCACGATCACCCTTCCCTTTTTCTCACCTCTGCCGCATCGCCCCGAAACCTGCGTGAGGAGAGCATAGACCCGTTCCGTGGCCCGGAAATCCGGCAGGCTCATCCCGATGTCCGCCAGAAGTATCCCCACTACGGTGACCCGATGGAAATCGAAACCCTTGGCCACCATCTGGGTTCCCAGGAGTATGTCCACCTCGCCGCTCTTCATACGGTCAATCAGATCATAGACCGTCTTCTTTTTCCGTGAGCTGTCCTGGTCCAGACGGAAGATTCTGGCCGCGGAAAAGTTTTTGCGCACGACCTCCTCCACCCGCTGGGTGCCCACGCCCAGCTTTGTCAGAGCCTCGGAGTCGCAGGCCCGGCAGCGTTCCGGTATCCTGGTCCTGTAGCCGCAGTAATGGCAGATGAGATGGTCCCCCTGATGAAAGTTGAGGCTGATGCTGCAGTCGGGGCAGGTGATCACCTCACCGCAGTCATCGCAGATCACCACGGGGGCGAATCCCCTGCGGTTCAGGAGATATATCACCTGTTCCCCCCTCTCCATCGCCTTCCGGCTCTCGATCTTCAGGAGCGGGCTCAGCAAATCAGGTTTTCTGGCCGACTCCATCGGCACGATGTGTATCTCCGGCAACTCGGCCCCGCCGTGCCTGCCCGTTAGACGATGCAGCCTCATCACCCCGCCTTTGGCCGCATGGAGAGATTCCACGGAAGGCGTTGCGGAGCCCATTATGACGGTGAGATCCTCAACGCGGGAGCGGTAGGCTGCGATACGCCGCGCATTGTATCGCGGGGTGCTGTGCTCCTTATACGAACCGTCGTGCTCCTCGTCCACGACGATGAGCCCCAGCCGGGGAGCCTGCATGAAGACCGCAGAACGGGTGCCCACCGCGATCCTTGCCTCGCCCCGATAGAAACGCCCCCAGTTAAACAACCGCTGCTGCGCCGTGATCCGGCTGTGATAGAGAACCAGCTCCTCCCCGAAGACATGATGCAGCCGTTCATAGATCTGAGAGGAGAGGGATATCTCGGGGACCAGATAAATGACGGATTTCCCCTCCGCCATGGCGTCCAGTGCCTCCCGGATGTAAACCTCCGTCTTTCCGCTGCCGGTGACCCCGAAGAGGAGATGGAGCCGGCCGCCATCGCCGACGGCAGCGGCGATGTCCCGATGGACCCGCTCCTGCTCTTCGTTAAGGGATACTTCCCGCAGGGCGGGTGGACCAAAGGGATTACGGAATCGCGACGAGGCCGAACTGCCCGACGGGAGAGCCAAGGCCATCACCTCGCCCACGGAGCAGAGATAGCTCTCCGCCACGAAGCGGGCCAGATTCACGAAACGGGCATCGAAGATTGGCTCCTCGTCTATGAGACCGGTCACCTCTTTGATCCTGTCAGGCGGAACCCCTGCAGGGGCATTCTCCCCCGTCGCCACGACGAACCCCGTCACGGTGCGTCCCGCAAAGTTGACCCTTACCCGCTGGCCCGGGACAACCCCCATTTCCGGAGGCACCCGGTAGGAGAAGCTTCCCTCCACAGGATACCCAACGATGATGTCGGCATAGACCATGGGAGCCCGATTGCCTCAGAGGAGCTTGAGCTCCCTGAGCTTCTGCATGGCCAGCTTGAGGGTGTTCCAGGCGGGTCTTTTCAGGTCAGGATTCTTTATCAGGGTATAGGGGTGATCGATGTTGAACCAGGCGATCTCCGGGCGGTTCCCTATGAGCTTCTTCAGCGGAATGATCTCTCCCATCACCAGGACGAGGGCTGGG
>CALCJG010000108.1 GCA_937967705.1 uncultured Spirochaetia bacterium | reverse complement strand
CCGACAATTCCGGACATCTCCTTCTCCTGACTCATCACCCCTACCCGATCTTAATGCTTCTCTGCCTTTATGCCGGTAGAAAGGGTTCTGTCAATTGAAAATCGCGAAAACCGACCTTTTCCGCCCGGCTTCAGTAAATTTCCCCTGAAAGAGAAATATTATTGAATAATAATGATATGTACTTTATTTTTTAGTAAGCGCTATAATTAATGGGACAGAAATAAAAAGAGGAGTTGCCGGAAGGAAAAAAACCTGCCCCTCCGAAGTCTTCCTGTCGATACTGGATACAGGAGGCATCTCCTGACTTTAGAGAGAAGCCGGGGAAGGAAAGCGGCCGGGAGCCATGAGCAAGAAATCATCACCCAAAACATCATCCATAAAAACCGAATTCGTTGACGAAGAGGGTAATAAGTGGATTCAAACCTCCACTGAGGATCTCTTTTCCACCAGGGAAATGAAGGAGATCTTCAACTCCATTGAGCGGGACAAGGAAACGGGGGAAATCATCCTGGCTAGGATCGACTTTCAGCGGGTTAACAAGGACTATTACGACAAGGTGATGGACCTCCAGTCGGAACTGAAGCGGAAAAACGAAAAGCTCAGGAAAGTGCTCCTGGAATCCCAGAAGATCATCGAGAAGAAAAACGCCAAAATGAAGGAGATGATCGAGTATATCAAGGAACTCCATCTTCTGCTGGCATGTTATAACCTGAGCCCAGAAAAGACCGAAAGGATACAGTTCGTTCCTCAGGAGGAAACACCGGCACAGGAGCCGAGGAAGGAGTATGAACCCCCTGTCATTCCCTACACCGAAGTTCAGGAAATACCCCTCGATGGCGAGGGCGAAGAGATCATTCCCTAAAGGCCCTGCATGCCTCTGCCTTCTGATTCTGCTCCTCCTTTGCGCCTGCGGAGCAGAGCAGAGAAAAAACTATTTCTACACCTATATGCAGTCCGATCCGGGCAAGCTGGACCCTTTTTATAACACCGATGTCATCTCGGGACGCATCCTGGCAAAAATCAGCAGCGGACTGTTCACCATAGACTCCGCAGGCCTCCTCAAGCGGGACCTCGCCGAAAGGTATTCCTTTGACGGACATCGCCTGATTGTGGATCTTCGAAAAGATGCCTTCTTTCACGACGGAAGTCCTCTGAGGGCTGACGATGTCGTCTTTTCTTTCGAACGCATCTGGAAGTCCTCCCATCCCACATCCCCCAGGAAATGGGTCTTCAGCGGAATCAGGAATATAACCGCCGAGGGCCCCAGCAGGATCCGGATAACCCTGAAGAGGAAATCGGCCCTCTTCCTCTATCTGCTGACCATGCCCAACTGCTACATCATCTCCCGGAGGGCTTTTGAACGAGATGGCCGTTTAATCACCTCGGGCCCCTTTATCCTCCGGGAGTGGCTCTATGATGAAAAGCTGGTCCTGGTAAGGAACCCGCGCTATTACGGCCCCAGGCCCGAAATAGACGGAATGATATTCAGGATCATCCCGGAAGACCTTACGGCCCGTTTCGAATTCATCAACGGCAAACTGGACTATTTCGAGATACCCTATCTGGCCGACATCCGATTCAGGACCGGCCGGGCCCGGGTAATAAAAGTTCCTGAGATGAACGTGCACTATATAGCTCTGAACAACCGCCGCAGGCCCTTTGACGACAGATCGGTAAGGCGCGCCCTTAACATGGCCATAGACCGCCCCTCCATCCGAAGGACCCTCTTTCGGGACCGTTTCCTGGACGCCACGGGGCCCATCCCTCCCGGAACGGGGGAGTATAAATCCCGGGTATCGGCCATCCCCTATGATCCCCTTAAGGCCCGGGAGATTCTGTCAAAAGCAGGTCTGCAGGGCAAGGAGTATACCCTGCTCATCAAGGCGGACAATCAGGTGTCCCTCATCTGTCAGATGCTTCAGCATTATTTCAAACAGGCCGGGATCGATATCAGGATCAAGGCGATGGAATGGTCTGCCCTCAAAGCGGCCACCTTCAACGGGGATTTTGACATGGCCTATTTCACCTGGTATGCCGATTATCCGGAGCCGGAGAACTACTTCTTTCCCCTTTTTCATTCCGTTAACGCAGGCTCCGGGGGAAACCGGTCCTTTTTCCACAGCAGAGAAGCCGACCGCCTCATATCCCTCTCCCAGGAAACACTGGACAGGGAAAAAAGATTTGACATCTATCATCGCCTTGAACGGATAATTGTCGGGGAGGCACCGTGGATCTTCCTCTGGTACGGCGACAAGACGATAGCCGTAAGCGGCAGGGTTCGGAGATTTGTTCCCTACCCCATATTCACGGGCTTTAAGGGAACGGAACTTGTAATGGATTCCGCCCCCCGAAAGCAGGACAATGAAGGAAGCAAAGGAGAGTAAAGTGCCCCTGAGAATGTTCAATACCCTGTCCGGAATGATCGAGGATATCGTACCCGGCGGAATAAAGAAGGACAAGCTGGAGGATTATCCTCCCGTTACCATATACTCCTGCGGCCCCACGGTATACGGATATGCGCACATAGGAAATTTCCGCTCCTTCATCTTCAACGATCTCCTCAGGCACTACCTTAAGTACAGAGGGTTTCGCGTCAATCATGCCATGAACATCACCGATGTTGACGACAAGACCATAGCGGGTTCCAGCAGCGAGGGGATAACCCTGAGGGAGTACACGGACCGCTACTCAAGGATATTCTTTGACGATTTGAGGACACTGAACATCGAACCGGTGGAACACACACCCAGGGCCACGGAATCCATTGACGCAATGATCGACATCATCCAGCGTCTTGCCCAAAAGGGTATCGTCTACGAAAAGGACGGTTCCCAGTACTTCAGCATATCCCGCTTTGAACAGTACGGAAAACTGAGCCGCCTGGACACTCGAGAGATCAAGACGGGTCTGCGTTATGACACCGATGAATACGAGAAGGACGATATCCGGGATTTCGTGCTCTGGAAAGGCGGCCGTGAAAACGAACCCGGGTGGGAAACTCCCTTTGGTAAAGGGAGACCGGGATGGCATATAGAATGTTCCGCCATGGTCAGACAGGTATTCGGCGGCACCATAGACATCCATACCGGGGGTGTCGATCTCATTTTCCCGCATCACGAGAACGAGATCGCCCAGAGTGAGGCGGCCTATGACGAAAAGTTCGTCCGTTACTGGATTCACGTGGAGCATCTGCTGGTAGACGGTAGCAAGATGTCCAAGTCCAAGGGCAATTTCTACACCCTGCGGGATCTTCTGGAAAAGGGCTATTCCCCCAGGGCCATTCGCCATCTCCTGATCTCCTCCCATTACCGGAAACAGCTCAACTTCACCCTGGAGGGGATCAAACAATCCGAAAACGCCCTTATGCGCATCGACAATTTCCTCCTGCGTCTTGACGGGATCAGGGCGGAAGGAGAACCCAATCCCGAGGTAAAGACTATCACCGATGACTTCTGCACAGGATTCACGACGGTTATGGATGAGGATCTGAACATATCCGGGGGAGTCGGTAAATTTTTTGAATATATCCACTCCCTCAACACCCTCATGGATGACGGCCATTTCTCCGCCAGAGACAAGTCCCTGGTTATGGATGCAATAAGCAAAACGGACACCGTCTTCGGGTTCATCTTTTTCCCCGAAACGGGCGAGGATGTGGACGAAGAGAGAATCGATAAACTGATCGAGGAGAGGCTGCAGGCCAGAAAGAACCGGGACTTCAAACGGGCGGATGAGATCCGCGACCAGCTCACTTCGGAGAACATCATCCTGGAAGACACCAAAGACGGAACCCGGTGGAAAAGAAAGAGATAATCCTCGGCCGCAACCCCGTACTGGAATACCTCAGGTCCCCCCGTCCCGGAGGCAGGGCCCGGCTTTATGTTGCCAGGAAAGCACACGGCAAGATCGTAGACGTCATCATACAGGAGGCTCGCGGCAGGGGTATCCCCGTGGAGTACAGGGACCGTGATTTCTTCCGGGAGTACCCCGAGGACAACCACCAGGGAGTACTCCTCATTGCCACACACGCCGAAAACCCCTCCGATGAGGAGAGCTTCCTGCGGGATGTGGTAGATGCGAAGGGAGTCCTGGTGCTTCTGGATCAGATCACCGATCCTCACAACGTCGGCGCCATTATCAGAACGGCGGAAGCCCTGGGGGCCGACGCCGTCGTCCTCCCCAAGGCTCATTCGCCGGAAATCGGTCCCACGGTCATCAAGGCGTCTGCGGGCGCCACAGCCCATATCCGCATCATCACTGTAACCAACGTGGCCTCCTTCCTCGATCGTCTCAAAGGCATGGGATACTGGGTCGTGGGAACCGCCGCGGATGGGAATCTCCCCCTCACGGAGGCCTCCACCGTGAAACCGGCGGTAGTGGTAATCGGCAGCGAGGGACAGGGAATGCGCAGGTTAACGGAGGAGAACTGTGACTATATCGTAAGCATCCCCCTCCGGGGAAGAATATCCTCCCTCAACGCCTCAGTAGCGGCGGGTATAGTTCTCTACGAAATTCTTAAATGACCGGATGCAGGGCAAAGGCCACAGCCGAAAGAATGAAAAGCGCCAGCATATAGGCCGCGCCGGCCCCCTCCAGAAGCTGAGAAACCTTCCTGACAGGTTTCAGAAGGAACAGCAGACAGGAAATCACGAAGAGAAGAAAGAACCCCCCTGCGATGAATCCGTACAGGGAGGGGATCCCTGCATATCTGTAAATAATGAGATACAGCATTCCTCCGGAAAGGGCCGTCATCAGGTTGACAACCACCGCCGCCGTTCTACCCCATATCCGGCTGTAGGAATCCGCCTGCTCATGATCCCGATCGCTGGACCAGGTTTTCCGGGCAATCTCATAGGTCACCGTGAGAAACATGGAACCGAGGGAAAAGAGAGACAGGGATAGCATTCCCTCATCCGATAGATTGCTAAACTCCAGACGCTGACTCAGGGGCAGCAGAATCATCAGGGGCACGAGAAGCTGATGGCTTATGAGATAAAGACCCATGTGCCGGTTGAGGAAGTCCGGCACGAAAAACTCCTTCAGCATGAGAAGCGTCCAGAGGAGTATTCCCAACCAGCAGACAAAGGTCATCCAGCCCAGCAACAGGCTCAGGATCCCTTCCAAGATGAGGACGGGATAGAGCAGGGCCCTGAGATCTCTCAGTGTAATCTGACCCCGGCTCAGCATTCGATCCGGATAGGCAAGCACATCCTTAGAATAATCCTTGTGTTCATCGAAGATCCTCAAATGGAGAAAAGACAGCACATAGATGAGAAATCCGACCGCGGACCGGTGATAATTCACCTGAACGCTGCCGGGAAAAAGGCCGGCGAAGAAATAGGCGGCATAATAGACCGAGCCGGCGTATAGGAGGACCCCGGGGAGGGGAAAACGCTCCTTGAAATAGGCCCAGTATTTCTTAAATCCTTCAGGAGTATCCATTCAATTCCTCGATGCCTACCGTTTCTTCTCCTCTTTCTCCATTGACTTCATCTCTTCATCAGAGAGCCGGTTTTTATAGACCGATTTGCTTATGGGCAAGGGGATCTTTTCCCCCTTTTCCACCTCGTTCTCATTCTTAGGATCCTGCACCTTCCATCGATTGCGGTCCTCCTCTATCTTGGCCTTCACCCGGTCAAGGCTGGACTGTACCGTGGAATCGCTGGGGTCCTTTAACAGGGCGTTCTCGTAATTCTTTTTGGCCTCGAGGATATCACCGGTCTCTTCTTGAGCCAGTCCAAGATAGAGATAGACCTGGGCCCCCTTCTCGTTGAGTTCCACCGCCCTCTTGAGATAGGGCAATGCCTCTTTGGCCTTGCCGGTAGAAAAGAGGAGAACCCCCATCTGATACTGCACCTTCGGATCATCCTTTTTCAGTTTCATGGCCTGTTGCATGTAGGAGAAGGATTCATTGATATTCTGCAGCGTCAGACAGAGAAGTCCCATGCGGTAATTGGCATCGAAGCTGTTCTTGTTGATGATGAGCATGGCATTGTACATACTCCGGACATCGTCCCACCGCTTCTCCTTCTCCATGATCAGTGCGTTATGAAAATAGTATTCCATCTTGAAATCCACCAGCCGCGTCATGTATTCCCGCAGATCCTTGTTGTATTCCCCCTTCTTTTTCAGGTCGACTAGATAGGCTGCCTCCGCCTCGCTGTTGGAATCCGCCTCGGCCAGCTCCGACTGCTTGAGCAGAGTCAGTATCTTGGCATCCCGCTTCAGCGAGGATTCCAGTTTCCGGTTCAACGCGGCTTCCGCCTTCCCGGATCCCAGCATGACCGTGAGGCCGTTATGCAGGGAACAGTACACCTCGTTCTTCTGGGGGGATATCTCAATTCGTCGCGGCTGATGCATATAATAGAAGGGATACGGCTTGCCCCGGGATGTATAGCCGGGGGAATCCTTTAGCTGTGTAAAAACCGCCCGGCAATAGAGGTGATTCTCCTCAAAAAAGAGCGGGAGTACCTCGGATTTTTCCTTGAAGAGATTTTTCATGTAATCAAAGTTCTGTATTTCCAGATCCAGAGCCGTTTCGGTATCGGAGCTCAGTATAATCATCAGGTCAGAAAAACGAAGTCCCACGGATTTCCTGAAACTTTTCTCGAGATTGACATGGATGCTGTCCCATAGGTCTTTTCTCAGATACTTCAGGTTGTAGACTTGGGCAAAGATTCCCTTCTCCGCCAGGTGCTTTTTTATTAATCCGTAGTATTCAGCAGAAAACCGGTAATCGTTCATCCTCTGATCGTAGAGATTGGGGATGTCCGTGATGATACTGAACCGTTTATTAGTTCTCAGGAGATATTTCAGATAATGGGTATACTCCGGGACATAGCTCTGCCTTCCTGATACGGGAAGGATATTGTTGTCCACATTTCGCTCGGAGAGATAATCCACTACGATGGCCCCCTTCAGGTATCCCATGACCGGATTCTGGTAAAACTTCTGATTCCCGTCCAGGAAGAGGAACTGTCCGTTATCTCTGCTCCCTGCGTAGAGCAGGACCGGAAAGAGGACACGCTTGAGATTCTTTATGGAGCTGTCCCGGCACTGAAAAACGGGGAAACCGTGCAGGCTGATCCTGGCGCTGTTCTTCAGAAAGGGATTGTTGAAATTGATATTTTTCAGATTATCAAACCCCGTTATGTGCTTCACGTAAAGCTGATTATTGATGGGGATGTTATAATAGAGATGCATGAGAATAACACAGGGAATAAAGAAGAGTGAAAATACAAAATAAATCCCCTTTTTGATTCCGCTTATCTTCCTCTGCATGAGATGAATTCCTGGAATTATGACGTTCATCAGCATGATGGCATACAGCAGAACGAAGAACCAGAGACTGGTGAAATCAATGAACCTCAGCGCCAGGAGAATGGGAACGGGCAGTATTACGATGGAAAAATCGATGATGTTGAATCGCCGCTTGTGCTCGTATTGAGCCATGGTATTCCTGATGGTGTGATAAAGGGAAAATCCGAAGAGCACCATTGCCGGCGCAAAGAGGAGTATGCCGAGATAAAAGGGATCCTGGCCCCGGTAACTCAGGGCGATCAGGAAGGATAAAAAGGCCAGGGGAAAAATCATCTCCGTATAGATATACCAGAACGCAGTCCTGAGAAATTTTCCTATGACAAATCCCACATTCAGGGAAAAGATCAGCACCAGGATGAAGGACACCTGAACGAAAAGGAAATTCCCATACTGCTTCGCTATGGTCTTGTACCCCAGGAAGAGGTAAATTATGATATAGGAAAAATTCAGGAAGGTAAAGAGAGGGTCATCCCGCTTATAGATCATCTCCTCGCTGCTGTCGGAATCCGCGTCCCTGTCACGGACGAACTGGGGCGTCGTGTTGTAGGAAAAACGGATCAAAAAGAGGGAGGCCCAGAGCACGGGTATCAGCAGAAGAGCCAGATAGCTGAGATCCATGAAAAATCGGAAAAGGACCGATAGGACGATCCCTGAAGTGATTCCCAAAAGCCCGAAGGCCAGAAAGGAAACCAGTCCTTTTCGGTCATCGATAAAATTTCCACAGGCTACTTTGAGGAAGTAATTAAACTTTATACCCAGGACAAAAGGGGTCAGAGACAGGAGGACAAGTCTTGACGGGAAGGAGAGATAAGCCTCCTGCAGCAAACCCCGGCAGTCCAGATCCGGGATGAAGGATTTTACGAAGAAAAACGCCAGTATCAGCGAAAGGATCACCTCGGCAGCGATATAGATGAGCCGATGATGCCCCGTCCGGAAAAGGAGCTTACCGGTGAGATTTCCTACCAGAAGGCCAGCTAGAAGAAAGGAAACCACCTGATTGAGAACCGGCTGATATTGAAAATAGTAGTTCAGCAGAATGGTTATTTCGCCGTACTGGAGGCTTATCAGGAGAAAGGTGACAAACGCGTTCAAATAAAGCAGTCGACGCTGAAACAGGTCGGAAAAATTAACCTCTTTCAAAAATTTCATTAAAAGGCTACCCCTGTATTGTTGATATGACTCTGCGGGAAAGGTCTTGTATTAAGTAAAAATTTTTCCTGAAAAATTACAACCAATTTTTTCCAAACGGACATCTTCCCGGCTTTGATCCGATTGCGGCTTTGCCCGGATTCATGACATAAAAGCCCCTGCCAGGATAAAAAAATTGTAAGAAAAACGGTCTAAAATACCGTAAATTAAAAATAGAGGACATACTCCCCGATTTTCATTTGCCCGGAGGAATACAGACCATAAAAATGACGGGAGGAATCTCCCGAAAGGGGTTCACAGCATGCCCGGGGGGAGAAAAAAATTATTGAAGACACTGTGAGACCGGCAGGATAAATTATATTATATTGGTGATACGGTAGAGATTATGTATATGAAAGAAGAATATATACCCGAGGACAATCTCGTCGTCATGTTCCTCCTTTTCATTCTTACGGCGGGACTCTATTATTTCTGGTGGCTCGCCAGGGCAAGTAAGATTTTCAGCGATAATCCGGTCTCCAATATACTGCTTGTGCTGCTCACAGCGGGTATTTGGAGCCTGTACATTAACATAAAATACATGCAGAAATCCGAGGAGATCAACGGAAGGGAGATGAAATGGCACATGGTGCTCTTTGTCCCGATCTCCCCCCTGATCATTCAGGATAATA
>CALCJG010000107.1 GCA_937967705.1 uncultured Spirochaetia bacterium | reverse complement strand
AGCGCATCCTGATTGATATCCCTGAAGGTCTGATTATATTTCGCCAAGTTTATTATCGTCTTGTCGAGTTCAATCAGGGTTACGCTCTGTACTGATCTGGATTTGAGGAGATCACGGACAGCCAACCCGTCGCCCCCCCCTAAAACCAGCACTTTTTTATCTGGTGCACGGCTGAGATAGAGGGCCGGGAACACAAGCATCTCATGATACCGGTACTCGTCGTAAGTGGAGAACTGAAGCGAACCGTCCAGATAGAGACGGAAATCATTGCCGTTTCTCGTCAGGACGATCTCCTGAAATTTAGAGCGCCTGGTGAAAACGATATCATCGAAATAGAGCTTCTTCTGGATGAGGGCGTTGAGGGGCTCTGAAAAGAGGATAATCATCACGAGCAGCGTTACGGAGATGAGAGAGAGCAGATAATCCGCAATGCTTTTTTTGCTGTACTTAAGAGCCAGGATCAGCAGTAGGCCGACAAGGACATTGAGCACTCCAATGATGAGGCTTGTCAGAAAACGCCCGATGAAGGGGAAAAGCAGAAGCGGAAAGAGCAGGGAACCCGCCAGCCCGCCGAGATAATCCAGAGACAGGACATTGGAAAGCACCTCCTTAAGGTTGCCGGAACCCCGGAGTATTCTCGTAAGGAGTGGTATTTCCAGGCCTACCAGAACGCCTATGAGGAGAAGGAAAAAGAGATTGAGGATGTGGTAAGAATAATTGGTTGCGAAGAAATACGACAGAACCAGAACCGAAACACCTCCGGCCAGTCCGAGAAATATCTCAATACGTATGAAATTCTTTATCAAATCCCTTGTGATGAACCGGGACAGATAGGAGCCAAGCCCCATGGAACTGAGGAACACACCTATGGTTATGGAATACTGCTGAACCGGGTTCCCCAGCAGATAGGTTGCCAGCGATCCCAGCACCAGTTCATAGGTGATTCCACAAAGGGAGACCACGAAAACGGAGAACAGAAGCAGTCTCTGTTCCCCCAGGGACAGAGGCCGATTCACTATTTTTTCATTACGGCTTCCTGCCGTACATCCGCCGCCGGGACGGTTTTTGACTTAACCGCCTTGGAATAGGAGGAGGGCGAGCTGATGACGGCCGCGATGATGATTGAGATGCCTACTATGATGGAACCGATGATGATGCCCAGAGACGTGTTCTGATCCTCTTCGATTTCCTTTTGAATGGAGAAAGGCGTGAATATCTTGATGAGCAGAAAACCCAGACCCATCATGATGATTCCCACCAGAGAATAAATGACCGTTTCTACTATTCCCCAGAGTATGACTTGATAATCCATAGGTATATGTACCTCCTGTAATATACTGTTAATCCTGATAATCCGTGCTTTGCATCAATCGGCAGGGATGAAGACTTCCTTACCCCGATGAAGCCCAGTATGATCCTTGGGAAAAAAAGCTCATCCTCCCGCATCACGACAGGAAAATTGCCTCTCCTGTCGGTGTATTGTTTCGAGTATTTACTTCCCGGCACGAAATCCGCGGCTGCCATAATAACCCGGGCTGCCTACACGGACCGACCGGGATTTGCGTTCCTCCCGCTGCTTGGTAATGTAGGCCTTACCCGCCTTGTCGTAGCCGATATAATCCTGTGACATCCAGAAGGTGCCTCCGAAGAGCAGCGTGCTGACGAGAAAAGTCCTTATGAGTCCAGTCATGATATCACCCCCGTGTCGATCAGTACGTGGCCACTTCAAAGGGCAGTTCGTTATAGGATTTGGTCCTGACCTGATTTATGATCATAAGTACGATGAAAACAAAGATCAGTATCACGAAATAACGGGCACTTCTGATATTCTCCTCGAAGGAGATATAAACAGAATCGGTTTTACGTTTATTCTTGCTGTAGAGCTCCAGGTAGAGATAATAACGGCCGGGATCGTCAAGGAGGAAATCCTTCGTGGCGATGGTATCGCTTTCATGCCAGCGTCCTTCATCATCGTATCCCACTTCATCCCAGAACTCCCCGCTGAACTCAAAGGACTCAAGCGGATCATCGAGGGTCTCCACTTCATCCAACATCTCCTTCATCAGTTTCATCTCTGCAGGATCCGGCCTTCCTGCGGGGCCAGCGGCCTGCTTTTTTTTCAGAAACTCAGCGATCCTTTCCTCCTTGATCAGCAGGAGCTTGAAGGACTGCCACTCCAGGCTTAAAGGCTGAACGACCGTATCTACCGCCACCCGGACCTCATACATCTCGCCAGCCTTGTCCAGGGTTACGGGGCTGTAAAGCAGCTGATGGAGATAATAATTGCCGGCCTTGTCCTGCTTGTATTCGTTTTCAGTGATGACCACGACATTTTTCCGGTCGATCTTATCCTTAATGGGGTTTCC
Source organism: uncultured Spirochaetia bacterium (assembly GCA_937967705.1). Taxonomy (GTDB): domain Bacteria; phylum Spirochaetota; class UBA4802; order UBA4802; family JAGODF01; genus CALCJG01. The sequence goes on along the minus strand of CALCJG010000107.1, from coordinate 6,772 downwards.
GGAGATGCAGCCGCGGATGGCGAATCCCATACTGACCAGCGCCATGACCAGATAGACGAGAGCCTTTATCTTATAGACCTTGCGCTTCCGGACGGTGTTTTCGTATTTCTCCGCATATTCATCCTTTCGGAAGGCCATGATGACCTTTTTGTGGGAAAGGCGTTTGCCTTTGGTGATGGATACCTCATCTTCCGACTGTTCGATGGTGTAATAATATTTGCCCGCCTTGAAATCGTAGCATTTCATCTGCTCGCCGATTTCCGGCTCCCAAGAAAGTTCCCCCTGGGCAAAGACGATACGGGCATCGAATCCGGTGCTTTCCCTGGAATATTTTTTGCCCTCGAATTCGAATTGGGAAGGGCTCAGTTCCAGGTTTATGGACTGGGGGGCGTATTCTTCAAAATCGTAGATTTCCCCATCCTCTTCCACGAACCAGTGATAGCCTCCGTCACTGGATACCGCCAGCCATTCGTCCCAGGTGGAAAGCTCGTATTCCTCCTCCTCCTGGTAGCGGATATGCCCTATGATCTCATATTCCAAACCGTCCAGGACTCCTTTGAGTCCCAGCTTGAAGACAGTGTTTTCCAGATCGGTAATGAAGGTGTCTGCATAGAATTCGTAGTATTCCTGGGTGTGCTGGTCGTATTCCTTCCCGCAGGAGAGGCACTTGGCTATGGGGATCTCCTCCTGATCCTCCCCGCTGCCCTCTAAACGATAGCTTCTGCCCAGATCACCGTTGCAGGCGGTGCACTTTATGGCTTTGAGTTCCTTCTGATCGTCCGACATCGCCCTTTAGCCCTCGACAACAATATCGCGCTTCAACAAAACTCTTCCAATGAAAAGCTCCAGTTCATCCTCGGTGAATTCGACTGAGGTTTTTTTACCCTCCCATATGCCGTCTATGTAGGTGACCGGCGATCCTGGTTCCATGTAATGGAAGAGCTCGCCTTCGCCCCCTTCTATGGTGGCATGCCCCTTTTCCTTGATCATTACCCGCCTGTCGCCGATCATGATGTTCTGACCGGCCTTGAGGGACTGAATGTTCTCAGGTACCTCCATGGCTTCGATCAGCTCGGTAAAGAGGGTGTAGGTCCCCTCGTCTTCGGCAAACCAGCCCGGTTCGCCGTCGTAGTCGATGAACCACTCGTCAAAGAAGCCCCCGCTGTACTTGTAGCGGAGCCGTCCCATGGCCGTGAAGGGTTTCCCCAGTATGGTGCCCCGGCAACCCACATGGAAGAGGGAGGGGAACTCAGCGAGCTTGGGGTGCTTGCCTGCAGGATCAAGCCCGTCCACCCGGACCTTGTGATGGGTGCCGCAGTAGGGACAGACCAACACCTTGCTGAAACGGTTTTTGATCTCAATGGGCGCTCCGCAGGAGCTGCAGTTATAAGAGGCCATGATAGTATTCCCCGTATCTTTTCAGGAGAGTTTTTCGCCGCATTCCGCACAGAATTTGGTACCCGGCTTCTGGGCTGCGTTGCATTTGGGGCACTTGATCTCCTGGAGATTGGCACCGCACTCGGGACAGAACTTGGGACTCCCCTGGACGTTGGCGTTGCATTTGGGGCATTTGATGGTGACGGCCATCTCCTTGCCGCATTCCGAGCAGAACTTGGCGTTGGGGGCGTTCTTGGCGTTGCAGTGGGGGCAGACCACCTGGGCCCCCTGCTGGGTTCCCATGGCGTTCTGCATCATTCCGGGCATCGTGTTGCCCATCCCCATACCCATGCCGAGTCCCATTCCGGCGCCCATCATGCCGCCGGCGCCCTCGTTGCCGGCGGCCTTTTCCATGGTATCGAAGGTCCGCTTCATCTTGTAATCGTCCTGGCCCATGATGTTGATCTCCGCCTTGTCGGCCAGGGCCTTCTTCAAGCGTTTGATCGATTCGTCCTCCTCGGGGAAGTTGACCGATTCCACCGCGAAACGGACCAGCTCGATCCCGAAGCTGGAGAAATCCTCGGTGATCTTGGCCTTTCCCGCCAGCCCTATCTCGTCGTAATAGGCCGCTACCTTGAGGATCGTGACGTTCTCCTTCAGCATCGTCTCGGAGATGAGGTCCTGCAGTTTCGGGAGAATGATCATGTCCCGAAGCGCGGTGCCGATGGCCTCGGTGTTGAAGGCCTTCCACGTGCCTATGGCCATGAGCAGGAGGGCCTTCGTATCGGTCACGCGGATGGAGTAGGAACCAAAGGCGCGGATCGGAACGGCTATGTTGTAGATGGGGTCCTGCAGCTGTATGGGTTGCTTGGTGCCCCATTTGAGATTGGGTATCTCCGATTTGTTGATATAGTAGACCTCGGCGGGAAAGGGGGTCTTACCGCCGAAGGGCAGGTTGATCAGCTTTTCCAGTATGGGGATGTTGCCGGTCTTGAGGGTATGCCTTCCCGGTCCAAAGGAATCCAGCGCCTGCCCCTCCCGGAAAAAGACCGCTTCCTGATTTTCCATGACAATGAGCTGAGCACCCAGGGATATGGCGCCCTCGGGGAACTTGTAGATGATTTCACCCTGTTGATTGTCCCATTTTACAACATCCAATAAGGCCATTTAAATCACCTCCAGTATCACATTTTTTCTATCGTCGAAGGATTTTTCGAAATCCTCCACCTTAAGTCGGACGGGTTTGATCTGGTCTGCCGTGAAGGCTTCCTTCATCTTCTTGACCATGGCCTCCACCTCGTCTAGTCCGGTTATGAGTCGCCAGTCGTATTCCAGAAGGCGGTTGTTGTCATCCTGGGTTATCTGGGCCCTGGAAAAGGAGGCGCTGGTGGTGTAATCAGCGTTTTTAACCTTTTTGTATATCCTTTCCAGAACGGTGTTGAGGGAATCCAGGTCGGAAAGGGCGCTTTTATCCCCTTTCTGAACGGTTTCACTCATGACAGCGCTGATGTCCCTTTTAAGGGTCAGAAGCCGTTCTGCAGTGAAGTTGCGTATGATCCGATCCGCCTCATACATGGCACCCTTTTCGAAGTATCCTGTAAAGCCGGGAACCTTGGCCAGCAGCTTGTCTACGAAGTCCCTGCTGCCATCCAGCCGTTTTTTTACATTATCAAGATCCGGTTGCATGACTACCTCCAGGCGTAATAATCAGGGGGAGGGTATCCACACCCTGTCAGCTTCCATTAGTATGTATACTTTCCTAAGAGTTACTCCTTTCGGGACTTCTGTCAAGTAAATAATGGGGATTTTAATGCAAGGGAAGTCAGAGGGTAAGTTAGACACATGGCCTCAATGCCGTCATATTTCTGACAGGGACAGGCTAAGCTCCTGAACTGGCGTACGGACTCGCCTTATGGAGGCTATGATTTCTCACAAACTCCTGTAAATGGTTCCTGCATATTCATCATTTAACCGTCAGATGCCAGCGATAAATGCATTCAGGGGCAGGCGGAGAGATTTTCATGAATTATTTACTAAACATTTTGAGCCAATGTGTCGATACTTGGAACAGGAGCTGTTCATCCTGCGCTGGAAGTCTTTCATGATCGTGATGCCCCCGAGGGTGCAAGGGAGTATTGGGCGGCTTTGATTTCCCGGGGAAACGGCAATAGGGGGATGCATGAGGTTTTCTATACAGGATATCAAACTCAGTATTCGTGCCAAATTGTTGGTCGGTTATATCGCTATCGGTCTTTTCCTGTATCTCGCTCTTGCTGTCGTGGGCTATTATACCGCCAGCAGCATCATCAGCAGTTCGATTACAAACGATCTGACGCATATTACAGACAACCTGCTTAATCTCTGTAAAACCACCTATGATTTGAATCAGAGGACAGTCATCAATAATCTAAAGGTGGCGGATTATTTCGTTCGGGGTAAGGCCAGTATTGCCCCCCTCATCAACATCTCCATGAAAATTGAAAACCAGGAAACGGGGACGGTTGCGGAAAAACGGATACCGTCCCTGAGAATAGGCGGATCTGACATGGCCTACAATTACGAACTGGTGGATCGCATCACTGAGATGTGCGGGGGAACGGTGACCCTGTTCCAGAGGATTGAGGGGCCCAACGGACTGTTGCGCATATCCACCAGTGTGAAGCGGAACGACGGTTCGAGGGCTGTCGGCACCTATATTCCGGAAAACTCCCCTGTGTATCAATCCATCATGAGGGGTGAGGAATACCATGGAGCAGCTTACGTGGTGAATAACTGGTATATTACGGCTTACCGGCCTATTAAGGCCGGAGGTATCATCATCGGCGCCGTTTTTGTCGGGGTGAAACAGTCGGAACTAGACATACTGAGAGGTTCAATTATTGCCAACAGGATCGGTGAGAGGGGATTCGCGTCGGTGATAGACAATCACAAAAATTCCCGGGGACTGATGGTGATCCACCCGCACAGGGAGGGAAAAAACGTCTACGAAACCAAAGATGCCGACGGAATACCCTACGTAAAGCAGATGCTGGAGCGAAAAAACGGCCTCACCCGGCACTACCTTGCGGACGAAAAAGGCGAAACGCGGGAACGGCTCCTTTCGTACCGTTATCTGAAAGAGATGGACTGGCTTATCGTAGCTGAAGCCGATGTCGAGGAGATGTACTCCTCGCTGGGTACGCTGCGCAAACTCATGCTGTTCATCAGTGTCATTGCGGCCATCGTCATAGCTTTTGTCAGCCTTCATCTGTCCCGATCCTTCCAGATCGTGGTCGATGCCATGAGGAATCGCCTGAATCAGATGAAGGATGGACACTTTGAGGAAAAATTGACGGAAACCATAACAAACCGCGGGGACGAATTCGGGGAGATGGCGGTTCATTTCAATCAGCTTATCGAGAACATCAGGGAAGTGCTGAAGAAGAATATAGAAAGCATCGAAGTGCTTTCCCGCTCCATTCAGGATCTGACCGTGACCTCCAATGAGGTATCGACCACATCGAATCAGCAGGCCGCCTCAGTGAAGGAAATCGTCAGCACCATGGAGGATTCGGACCAGCTCTCCAAAAAGGTGGCGGCGCAGATTTCAGAAGTGGCGCGGATTGCCATGCGCAACCGGGAGCTGGTGGAGCAGGGTTACGTGCAGATAACGGGAAACATGGAAAAGATGGACGAGATAAACCTGAGCAACACCGAGATGATGTCCAGCATCAGCAATCTGGGGGAACGAATCGAAAGCATCGGGGAAGTGCTGAAACTCATAAACAGCATAGCCGATCAGACTAAAATCATAGCTTTTAATGCGGAGCTGGAGGCTTCGGCTGCCGGAGAGGCTGGTAAGAACTTCCAGGTCGTCGCCTCGGAGGTAAGAAGGCTTGCCGATAGTACCATGAAGGCTACGGCCGAGATCAGGGGCAGGATACAGGAAGTACAGGATTCCTCCCGAAAACTTGGTGTGTCTTCGGACATGGCCAATGTTCGTATCCGCGAGGGATACGAGTATACTCTGAAGGTAAAGGGTATCTTCGGCGACATACAGACTTCGTCGGAGGTTTCTGCCCGGTCCTCCGAACAGATTGTGATGCTTGTGAAGGAACAGGTGTCAGCCTTCGAGCAGATACTCATTACCCTGCGTCAGATATCGGAATCGATAGATTATCTTACAATATCCACAAAATCCACCAGCGGTGCGGCGGAAAGCCTCCAGGGCATCAGTATCGAGCTGCGCAAGCTCATGGAACACTACACCGTATAGGCATGTTTTTTGGGCATCGAAACCGTTACAGCTCCGGTAGGAAGATGTATTTGGGGTCGGGTTCTTCTTCAGTAAAAGTCTGCACGGACATTACTGAATCATTCGTGCCGGACAACATGCAGGGAGTGGATCTGCCCGTATTTAGTGCCCGGAGGAACTTCCACCGGCACCTTTTTCATATTCTTCCAATAAAAAAGACCTCCGTCGGATGCCAATGAGACGCTGCACCCCAGGTAGATATCCCCATTGACGGCAAACAGGGAACTGGCGGAAAGCTCCTTTTCCGCAAGAGGGAAGCGGGTCCCGTTTTTCCAGTAGAAGGTACCTGGTCCCTCCACAAGCAGATAGAGGTCTTTCCCGGTGCTGTATAGGTAACGTATTTCCGCGCCCTGGATGAAATCGACCCGCTTGCCGTTTTTCCAGTAGCAGGCGGTTTTATTACCGGCGCTATCAGACCAGTTGCCGGTGATGTAGGTATCCCGTCCAACAAGGTAAAGGTCCCGGAAGGCCGTGTAGCTCGCCCCGGCGGGTTTGGGGAGATTTACCCGGATGCCATTGCGTAGATAGAAGTAATGAAAGGATTCCTTTCGGGTGGTGTGGGACCCGAGGATATGCACGGTGTTGCCGACTACAATGAGGGAGTATACGGTGGGATTAACCGCGCCTTCCGGAAGCCGGATATCGACCCGCTTGCCGTTTTTCCAGTAACAGGCGGTTTTCCTCCAATCCTTCTCGTAGGAACCGCCGATGTAGATGTCGTCCCCCTGAAGAAAGAGCGCATTGGCCTCCCCGAGGACGCTTTTGGGGGGCAGGCTGAGCAAATGCCTCCTGGTGTTTTTCCAGTAGCAGGGGGATTCGAGATGATAACCTTCCCGCAAACACTTTCCGATGATGTGAACGTCCTTTCCCCGGGGTAAAATCCTGATCGCCTCGGCTCCTTTGCCGAGGTCCACACGTCTGCCGTTTTTCCAATAACAGGCGGTCCTGCTGCCCTTTGCATCCAGGTAATAGCCGGTCAGATAGACGTCCGGATCCGGCCCGGGAGCGGCCGGAAGGCCGTTCAGGAGGAGAATGAGGGCTGTCAGGGCGGTCGTTAGAATAACCGGTAGCAGGAGTTGACTTTTTCGGCTCATGGATTAG
>CALCJG010000106.1 GCA_937967705.1 uncultured Spirochaetia bacterium | reverse complement strand
ACGGTGTTTTCAAAAATTCTGAGGAATGCGATGAGTTCCGGGCCGATTATCTGAGGGCCCAGTTCGATGATCTGCGGGACGGCTCTCTGGAATGAGGTGCTGCTGAGGTATGTGCTAGGAGCAGGACGGGTGGTTGATATATGGAAATGTTTGATTTTACAAAGCGGTCCAAAAAGGTTTTGGAGATTTATGCCCAGTCCGAAGGACGGAGGCTGAGTTCGGATTCCCTGGGGCCTGAGCACATATTCCTGGCCCTCCTCAAGGACGAGGACTCTGTCGCAGCCCGCATACTGAAGAATCTCGGGATCAGCTTCGATCTCCTCAGAAAGAACATAGAGCAGTCCATCCGGAAGACCGGGACGACCATCATTCTCGGCAATGTCCCTGTGAGTTCCCGGTACAACCGCATCATAGAGATATCCAAGGACGAGGCCCGGAAGCTGAAGAACAATTACATCGGTACGGAGCACCTGCTGATGGCCATATTCCGCGAGGGGACCTGTGCGGGGCTTGACGGTCTGGTTACCAGCGGTGTGGATTACAATGTCATCCGGGGCGAGATCATGAAGATCCTGGGTCTGAAGACCGGCCCGCTCTTCAACCGCAAACCCGGCGACAAATCTAAGACCCCGACCCTTGAGGAGTTTTCTAAGAACCTTACCCAGCTTGCCGCCGATGGGAAAATCGATCCGGTCATCGGCCGGCAGAGGGAAATAGAGCGGGTGATACGCATACTGACCCGGAAGACCAAGAACAATCCGGTGCTCATAGGCGAGGCGGGGGTGGGCAAGACCGCTATCGTGGAGGGACTGGCTCAGCGGGTCAACGACGGTCAGGTTCCTGAGCCCCTTCAGAACAAGAGGGTGCTGGCCCTGGATATTGCGGCCATCGTTGCCGGGACGAAATACCGGGGGGAATTCGAGGAGCGCATCAAACGTATCATGAAGGAGATCAAGAGCTCCGAGGACGTGATCATATTCATAGATGAGCTCCATACGATTATCGGCGCCGGCGCGGCGGAGGGGGCCATCGATGCAGCCAACATCCTCAAGCCCTCCCTGGCGCGGGGGGAGCTGCAGTGCATCGGAGCCACGACACTGAACGAGTATAAGATGTACATTGAGAAGGATTCCGCACTGGAGAGACGCTTCCAGCCGGTACTGGTGGAGGAGCCGACGGTGGAGGAAACGATCGAAATACTCAAGGGAATTCGGGAGCGCTATGAGGCTTATCATAAGGTGAAATATACCGACGGAGCCCTGGAAAAGGCGGCGGTTCTTTCGGACCGCTACATCAACGACCGCTTCCTGCCTGACAAGGCCATCGATATCATCGACGAAACCGGCTCCAAGGCCAGGTTGGATCACTGCGACCGGCCCGGGGATATCGTGGCTCTGGAGGAGGAAATTCAGCAGCTCAACAACCGGAAGAACGAGCTCGTGCGCATGCAGGAATACGAGCAGGCGGCCTCCCTCCGGGACGAGATCAACGAAAAACGGCAGCTGCTTAACGAGAAGACCGGGGACTGGCAGCAGAAGATCAACGATTATGCCATCGTTGTGGATGAGGAGATGGTATCGCATATCGTGGCGCAATGGACCGCCATCCCCGTGGAGAAGCTGGACGAGTCGGAATCTGAAAAGCTTCTGCGAATGGAGGAGGAGCTCCACAAGAGGATCATCGGCCAGGACAAGGCAGTGGACGCCGTGAGCCGGGCAATCCGTCGCTCCCGGACGGGACTTCGAAGTCCCCACAGGCCCATCGGTTCCTTCATCTTCCTGGGGCCAACCGGGGTGGGGAAAACCGAGCTGGCCAAGGCACTGGCGGAATTCCTGTTCAATGACGACACCGCTCTGGTCCGTCTGGACATGTCCGAGTACATGGAAAAGCATTCCGTATCACGGCTCATCGGCGCCCCTCCGGGGTACGTGGGCTATGATGAGGGCGGCCAGCTGACGGAGAAGATCAAGCGCAAGCCTTTTTCCGTGGTCCTCTTCGACGAGATCGAAAAGGCCCATCCGGACATATTCAACATACTGCTTCAGATACTGGACGAGGGGGAGCTTTCGGACAATTTTGGAACCGATGTGAGTTTCCGGGACACCATTATCATCATGACGTCCAACGTGGGTAACCGGGAGTTCCAGAACACCGGGAAAATGGGGTTCCTGGAGGGGGCATCGGTGGAAAATGCCCAGAAGGACAGGGTGTTTGATGAGCTGAAGAGGCTCTTCAGTCCTGAATTCATCAACCGCATAGACGAGATCGTCTATTTTCACCGCCTCGACAGGGCTCATATCAAGAAAATCGTGGATATCATGCTGGACGAGGTGAACGAGCGGCTGGATGACATGGATATGGAACTGGTCTTCTCCCGGAAACTGAAGGATTATATTGCCGAGAAGGGCTTTGACGAGAAGTTCGGGGCCCGCTACCTGCGCAGGACCGTTCAGAATGAGATCGAGGACCCCCTTGCCTATGAGCTGCTGAAAGGGAAATTTAAAAACTGCCGCAGGCTGGATGTCGGTCTTCGCAAAGGGGGTGTGCGATTTAAGTCCCTCCTCCTGAGGGAAGGAGGTGGGGGAGAAACACCGGATAAGGCCGGTGCCCTGGTGAAGGAGAAGGTGGATATCAGTTAGACCGAACAATGTGTGCCCGGTTCCTTGGGGAACCCGGGGGGAGAGACCGTTAGGGTGACGGGAAGGATATCTCCTGGCTGAGATTGTCTCGATCCACAACGGGATGCTGAAAGGCATCCTTTTGTATTTTATAGCTTCGGCACATCTCCGGAACGCGCATCATCACATACTCCTTCAGTTCTTCCATGGACAGCCTGCCATCCCTGTTGCGGTCGGCCTTGCCTCCCTGCAGGCCCTCCAGGAAGGCTCTGGTGAAAAATCCGTTTCGGAGCCTCTCGTGTTCGTAGGAAACCTCATCGCCCCGGCTGGCGGAAAAGACGACAGCGCCGTTCCGCCTCAGGAGGTCGTTGTAGATGAAACGGTCCTTTTCGTAGAGGTAGGAGATGTCGCTCTTTTTCCGTATCATCAGGCCTCTCCCCGAACCGTCTCTCCTGAAGAGACGGGCCCTTATCCCTTTCAGCCCTTCCTGCCTTATGTAGCGTGATGCAATGTCCTCGTCCAACTCGCCCGCTTCGCAGGTGTCCATGAGCATGAGCCGTCGCCGCGCAGGGATGCCGCTGAAAAGGCCTTCCAGCAGGCTGAAGGGCGCGGCGGTTTCCTTCAGGCGTTCCTCGTCTGCATCGTGGGTCAGGAAGTAGTATATGCCGTCAGTGCGGCTTCTCATCCCGTGTCCCGCGATGAAGAGCACTACGATGTCATCCGTTCGGGTATTTTGAAGAATCTTCCGCGCCTCCATGATGCTGTTGCGCGTCACGCCTTCGTCCGTCCAGATTCTGGTGCGGGCTTTCCTGAAGCCGCGACCCTCCATGGTCCGGAACGCCTTTTCAAGATCCTGGGCGTCCTTATGGGCATATCGGAGGGGGACGATGGAGGGGTCTTTGTATCTCGAGATCCCCAGACCCAGAAAATAGATATCGTGCTCCGTTTTTCCCGAATAGGACGTAAAAGTGACAGCCCTGTAAGATTCGGCACCCCGGGCGTTTACGCAGGATATCTCAATCTTGTTTTCCCCGGCGGTAAGCTCCAGGGTCTCGGCGCCTGTGTAGCTTTTCCCCCGGACGGGTCTTCCCTGAGGTCCGGTAAGGGGTACGTCATTGACGTATATGTACATCCGTTTCAGGGGATACCGGGAGTCCCTGAGACGGTAGGTGACGGTTACTTGCTTACCCTTGTTCACCTTTCGGAGTATCTCGGATTCGGGTACGTGAAAGCCTGTTGCAAGCACCCTCCCTGAAAATCCCCCCTTGCGCAGGCGTTTCAGATGAAGTCTTCGGTAATAGTCTATCTTCTCCCGGCTTCCGATTCCCAGACGTTTGAGTATGATGTC
>CALCJG010000105.1 GCA_937967705.1 uncultured Spirochaetia bacterium | reverse complement strand
TGATCGTTGAGCCTGCGGAGGGTCTGATCCATGCGGTCCATGAAGATGCGGCTTCCCTCTTCATCACAGTCCGGTAGGATGATCACGAACTCATCACCCCCCATCCGAATGACCGTATCGGAGGACCGTCGGATCTCGTTGATCAAGGAGACTACGGTACGGATGAGTTCATCTCCGGCGGTGTGCCCTCTGCTGTCGTTAACCGTCTTCAGGTTGTCGATATCGAGATAGCAGATCGCCAGCTTTTTTCCCCGCCGCCGGGAGAGCTCCATCTGTCTCTCCAGTATGGAGAGGCCCGTATGGCGGTTGAAGGCGCAGGTCATGATATCCAGGGTGGCGTGGCGCTCCAGTTCGATTTCCATCAGGTGCTTTTCGGTGATGTCCCTGAGCACCCCCTCCTCACTGACATAATTGCCCTCGGAATCGAACACCATGTGGGAATGGATCTCGAACCATTGAGGAACCTGCCGGCGGGTCATGATGCGGAAGCGGAGGCCCTTGGTGTACTCCCGACGGGTTGTAACCGCCTCAAGGAAGGAGTTGATCACGGTGTTTCGGTCTTCCTCGTTGATGATCTCCTGAAAGGGACGGCCGAGAATCTCCTCCCTCCGCAGTCCGAACTCGGCCAGGAAGGCATCGTCCTTGTTGATCGAGGTGAGGCATCCGTTCCGGTCCAGGGAATAGACGATGTCGGGGATGCTCCTTAAGAGATTTCCGTATCGCTCCTCGCTGATTCGAAGCTCCTTTTCCAGCCTGTGCCTCTCCAGGCTCATCTCCAGGATGATGGCAAGCTCCGTTTCCTTGAAGGGTTTCAGGATGTAGCCGTAGGGAGCGATTCTCTTGCTGCGGAGTATGAAGTCGCGTCCAAAGTATGATGTGATGAAGATGATGGGGATGTCGTATTCACCGCGAATCATCTCCGCGGCGTCAATGCCGTCCATCTCCCCCGAGAGGACGATGTCCATCAGAATCAGGTCCGGTTTCAATTCCCCGACCATCGCCACGGCCTCCTCTCCGGTATGCACCGGTTCGAAGACCCGGTAGTCCAGCTTCGTGAGAAGATTCTTCAGATCATGAGCGATGATACTCTCATCTTCCACGATCATGACGGAAATGGCCATGAATCCTCCGGAAAACTCTTGAGATATTCATTGATTCGGGAGTTCAGACAGTCTATGAGGTTGATTATAACAGGGGAGTTCCGCCGGGGCAAGCGAATTTTCCCCGGTTCAGAGTGCCTTTCCTTCGGGAAGGATCTCGATGTTCCTAAGAAGGCGCATCTCCCTGAGGACCCGACCTCCCGGGGTTTTCATGAGGACGGTTTTCAGCCTTCCCCGGATGCGCATTGTACGGCCCTGCAGGGAGTGGAATTGCGCCGCTTCCGCCGGGGAAACGTGATAATGGACTCCCCCGGTGGTTTTAAAAACGAGGGAGGGCAGGGTGGCGCTTCCGGTCATAAGGAAGGTTCCGGAAAGAACCCGTGTTTCCTCTTCCGCAGGCCCGCCCCGGCCGCAGCCCCAGGATATCAGGGCGCAGAGGAGCAGGCAGGAACGGAGGAGGGTGCGGGTCATTTTTTCAGCCTTTTCTCCAGGGCCGACAGTTCTTCCGAAAGCTCGGCGGGGAGATGGGATCCGAAGGTCCTGTAATGCTCCTTGATGAGATCGATCTCCCGCAGCCAGCCCTCGCGGTCCACCGAGAGGAGTTCCTGCATATCGGCTTCGCTCACTTCGGGAAGCCCTGTTCGGTCGATGGCTTCCGGTTTCGGCATATAACCGATCTCGGTCTCCACGGCGCTGCCTTCGCCGTTGCAGCGCTCGAAAACCCATTTGAGGACCCGGCTGTTTTCGCCATAACCCGGCCAGAGCCATTTCCCCTCAGGGGTTTTGCGGAACCAGTTGACGTAGAAGATCTTCGGCAGCTTGTCGGCGTCGGTTCGTTTGCCGATTTCTATCCAGTGCCGGAAGTAATCGCCCATATGATAACCGCAGAAGGGAAGCATGGCAAAGGGATCCCGCGGTATGGTCCCGGCCTTGAGGTCCAGAGCGGCGGCAGTCACCTCGGAGCCCACGATGGAGCCCAGAAAGACCCCGTGATTCCAGTTGAAGGACTGATGCACCAGCGGAACCGTTGTGGGACGGCGTCCTCCTAAGAGAAAGGCGCTGATGGGCACGCCTGCGGGATTCTCCCAATCTTCATCGATAGCGGGGCACTGGCTTGCCGGCGCCGTGAAGCGGGCGTTGGGATGGGCTGCGGGCTGGTCGGACTTCCCGGCCTCCCAGGTGTTGCCCTTCCAGTCGATGAGCTTTCCCGGGGCGTCATAGCCGATACCCTCCCACCAGACATCCCCGTCCTCTGTCAGGGCCACGTTGGTGTATATGGTGTTCCTGTCTATGCTCTTCATGGCGTTGGGGTTGGAGCTCATCGACGTACCGGGAGCCACTCCGAAGAACCCCGCCTCGGGGTTGATGGCGTAGAGCCGGCCGTCCTTGCCGAATTTCATCCAGGCGATGTCATCCCCCACGCACTCCACCTTCCATCCGGGGATGGTGGGGATCAGCATGGCCAGGTTGGTCTTGCCGCAGGCGGAGGGGAAGGCGCCGGCGACGTACTTCTTCTCCCCTCTGGGATTGGTAATGCCGAGAATCAGCATGTGTTCCGCCAGCCAACCCTCTTCCCGGGCCATGGCGGAGGCGATACGCAGGGCGAGGCATTTTTTGCCGAGCAGGGCGTTGCCCCCGTAGCCGGAACCGTAGGACCATATGGTCCTCTCCTCAGGGAAGTGGGAAATGTATTTCTTGTCCAGGGGGGCGCAGGGCCACAGGCCGTTATCGCCCTCGCCGGGAGCTAGGGGTTTGCCCACGGAATGGAGACAGGGGATGTATTCGCCGTCCTCCCCCAGGGC
>CALCJG010000104.1 GCA_937967705.1 uncultured Spirochaetia bacterium | reverse complement strand
TCAAGGAACAGATCAAGGTGGAGGTTCCCAGCGCGGTCGGTATGACCACCAAGACCACCAATGACCGGTATTTCCGTTCATGGTATTTTGGCTTCGGGTGCGCCTTTACCGTAGCTCCGATGGTCCGTGTCTTCGGGGAGTATCTCTACACCACATCCAAACAGGAGAACAAGGTGGAGATCAAAGGCAATGCCGTTCATGCCGGCGCCATGCTGAAACTGTAATCATTGCGCATAATCAATCGAAAGGACTCTGGCCCCCGAAAGGGCGTCAGAGTTTTTTTTATGGTTTTATTTCAGCAGTATCATCAGATTCTGTATGCGAAAATCGAAGGAATTCCTCTTGTAGGCCTCATCGATGCATCGACGGGCGCTCTTACGGCTGCCGAGAGCAATCTGGCTCTCGGCCAGTTTGAGCCAGCCTCCGTAATAGGCGGGGACAAGGCGGGTAACGGCATGGTAACTCCCCACGGCTCCGTCGAACTCCCCGATCTCGAACTTCAATTTACCCATTCTCAGAAAACCCCAGGGATTCTTCGGATACTTTGTCATCACCCTTTCATAACAGGCCTCCGCCTGTGTGTAGCGCTCCTCGTCCAGATAATAGTCCCCTTCGAGGATGTCTGTGACCCAGCAGTCGCTGCCGGAATGTTTTCTGTGAAGCCTGAAGTCCCCGTTGCGATACCAGGATTTCTCCCGTATAAGGGAGAGTTCGTTCAGAATGTCCCTCATCCAGAGGTTAACGATCTCTTCCTGGCGCAGAAATACCCCTGAATCGCTGTTTTGAAACCAGTAGGCATCACTGATCCTCCCGGCGGCCTTTTCCTCCTCATAGAGCGCCGTACCCGGATAGAGAGCCACGGGGCTTACTATCCCGTCGCCGGGGAGTATGCGGCGAATCAGCTGAATCGTTTTTTTCGTATCGCCGGCGGTTTCGCCTCGCATGCCGGTCATCAGATAGACGGAGAGATAGACCCCCGCCTCCCGGGCGGCCAGGGAGGCCTTTTCGATGTCGGCCAGGGTGATGTTCTTGTCGTAGCGTTCCAGTATGCGGGGGGATCCGGTTTCCACCCCAAACTGAATGTGCTCCAGCCCGGCCTGTTTCATCTGGACGATCATCTCCCGGTCCACCGAGTCGACCCGGGACTGGCAGTTCCACATGAGATACATGCCGCTCTCCTGGAGGAGGCGGGAGAATTCCATCACCCGCTTTTTGTCCAGGGTAAAGTTGTCGTCCCGGATGGAGAAATAGATGATGCCGTATTTGTGATAGAGCAGGCGGATTTCCCGGAGTATGTTCTCTGGGCTTCGGTAACGCACCCGGCGTTTCCAGAAGGCCGGGGAGCAGCAGAAGGAGCATTTCTGCGGGCAGCCCCGTGTGGTGATGATGTACTTGAACTGCTCATTGGGGTCCACTCCCAGGGTCTTCCCGCTGAACTCCCCCGGACGGGGAAGGGTATTGACGGAGGCGGGTCTGGGGGATTCGATGATTCGTTCCGGGGACTTTTTCCCACCGGCCAGGGCCTTCAGCAGGTTTTCCAGCGCCGTCTCCCCCTCGCCGGCAATTATGTAATCCACCTCGGGGTAGCGCTTCAGTATCTCATCGGCCAGATGTGTGGCATGAGGCCCTCCCAGGATGATGCGGCAGCGGGGGAGATGTATCTTGACGGCACGGACCAGCTTGAGAGTGTCCAGCCGGTTGTGCGTGTAGAGGGATAATCCGAGGACCTCTGGTTTGATTTGAGCGATCTCCCGGGATGACTTGCGGTATCCCAGGCGGGAAAAATTGGCCAGGATCACCTCATGGCCCTTTTTCTGCAGATGCGCCGCCAGTGTAGTGAGTCCCACGGGGAGCAGGGACATGTAGTAATCATGCCGGTCGGCGTAATGGCAGAGATAGGCCAGAAGGATTTTCATTTTACTTTACGCAGCACCAGGTGATCCTCTGTTTCCACGGCATAGGGGATCCCCACGTCCTTGAAATAGCAATGCAGTTTTCCGTCGCTGTATTTTAAGGTGCCCACGTCTTCCATGAGGCCCGAGATCTCGATGATGTTTCCGGTCACCCGGTACCGTGCCTCCTGCGAGTTGTCAAGGTTGCCCCGGATTTTTCCCCAGGAGATTCGGACCATCGTATCGCTCATAAAATCCAGCTGCACAGAGAGCTCCTCCAGGTTTCCTGCCCAGATACTTCCCTTGAGTTTGGACAGGGGAGATCCTCCGCATGCCCCCAGGGACAGGAGGGAAAGGGTCAACAGCAGTGATAAGGCTCTGGTTCGCATGGCAATTCTCCTTATTGGTATCGTTTACTCAAACCGAAGATTCTGATCCTTTGTCAGGACTTTTCCACGGCTGAAGGCGTTTTGGTCCTCCCGGGATGTGTGAACCCAGAACACCTCCTGGTTTTTACCCAGGAAGGGGATGAGGTCTTCCGGGTCGGTGTGAATCAGCCCGGCCCCGCCCTCATGAACCAGGATCGTTGCGTCCCCGAAGAAACCCTCAAGTTCCCTCCTGTAATCCTGGTTGAATCCCTCCGTGCTGTAGAGACCGGGATCGAAAAGGGTGTCTCCGGAGTAGCCGAAGACATGTGAACTGAGATTTCGGTCCCTGAAATAGATCTTCATCATCACGGAGGGGATGGAATGGAAACCCAGCTCGCAGTGTATGTCCAGCGGTAAAAAGTCGAGGCCTGTTTTTCCCCCCAGTTTCAACGGGATGAGGGTGATGTGCTGAAGATAGTCGGTACTTCCCACCATGCCCGCAATCTTTTTCCGCAGGGATTCCATGACGATTTCCCCTGCCAGTATGGGAATGTTCTGATTGTAACGGAGAAAGCGGTAGAGCCCCTGATCGTGATCCGCATGAACGTGGGAGATGAATATGGCGGCGATATCCTGGTGGCTGTAACCCCGGTCAATCAGCCGGTCAAAACAGAGGGCGCTGGGATCGACGATAAGATAGCGTCCCCCGATGTTGAGCAGAAATGAGGTGCACTCCTTGTTTTCGGAAAAGCCGTCGCCGGAATCGAAGCAATAGAGCGAGAGATGTCCTTCCACTTTTTTCCCCGAGGGGTTCTTCTTGTCTCTTGCCGAGGGGATGTAGGAGAGGGATATTTCCAGCTCGCGGTTTCCGTATTGCACCAGGAAGGAATCCCGGTCCACGAGACGGATCACGGCTCCCAGGGTCTCGAAGCGGTCTTCGCTATAAGGAAGGAATTGAGCATAGTCCTCCAGCAGCAGCCGGTCTTCGGAAGGGTCGAAGTTTTTATGAACCGCCAGGCGGTTTGTAAAATAGGCGGCCTTCTGCTGCTGATAGGTCACCCCGTAGGATTCGGGTCCCAGGAGCGCTTCTGAGACTATGCTTTGCAAACGGGGAAGGTTCTTTACCGGCGCTATAATGCTGGTCTGCCGCATCTTGTTGAAGAAATAATTCTTGTATATGGGAAATTCCACCTCGGTGCAGTTGAAACCGTTATAGAGGGTCGTTTCTCCCAGGAAAACATGCCGGGGGAAGGGGAACCCCGAGGCCTTCTTGATCCATTCCGGCGGAGAGCCGAAAACCAGGGAGTGTTCTTCATCCAGAACGACGATATGACAGAGGCTATGTATCGGAATGTGTTTCATGGAACAGTTTCTGTTTCCCCTGCAAGGCTCATCCGCCATAGATTTATGGCAATGCGGCTTATCTTATTCTAGTATACGGCATTTTGCGGAAAAAAGGCAATCACATTATTCTTTCGTATCATCCCTTTTAAGGATCTCTGAGATTATTTTTTCCAGCCTGTCATAATGACTGCCCTTCCAGTATACCTTGCCGCAGAGGGAACAACGGTAGTAGTGACGGCACCATTCCAGAACCCCCTCCGGTATCCCCTGACGGAGGGCCGATAAAGAGACGTCCTCTTCCGGAAGGGGGGCTACGATTCCGTTGCAGTCGATGCACCGGCTGAAGGGACGGCACTGAGACCAGAGATCAAGCCTCTCCAGGACCTCCCGGGTCTGGAACAGGGGATTGGTATTCCGGATGATCATACCCCGGGTTACGATTCGCCGCATCAGGAGGCCACGGTCGCGGGTGAGCAGAATGCGGTTTTCCCTCTGTGAGATTTCCGCCAGCTCCGGGTCGTCCCGGCCCTCACGGTAATCCGTATCAAAACCCAGAAGGCGGAGGCGCCGGGCAAGTTTCCCCAGATGGACATCCAGCACGAATCTCGTCTCCCGCAGGGGCCCGGGTCTGAGACGTGTGACGTTCTCCAGGGAAAAGGTTTCGAACACCGGGTAGACGCTTATGCGGTCTCCATCCTCGACTATTCGGGCAAAGTCCACGGAATCCCCGTTGATCAGGATCAGGTCCACTTCCACGTGGGGGACTCCGAGGGATTCTATCAGATCCTTCACGGAGCGCCTTCCCTCGAAACTATGTTCAATATCCCTGCGGCGCAGGGATCGGGGAAGGAAGTCGTTCAGTTCCTCGTAAAAGCGGATGGTAATGCGGTACATTATTTCGGCTTGATCATCTCTTTGCCCGGAGTCCAGTTGGCGGGGCAGAATCCCCCGTCGCTCTTGCTAACCGCCACCGCCGCTTCCAGTTTACGCAACAGTTCGGCGGCACTGCGTCCTATGCTCTCCTCATGCATCTCGATGGCTGCGATGCGACCCTGCGGATTGATGACAAAACTGGCCCGCAGGGATATACCCCTGCCCTCATCATAAACCCCCAGCAGGCGGGAGAGGGCCCCGGAACGGTCGGATGCCATGGGATAGGGGATTTTACGTATATCCTCGTTGGCCTCCTTCCAGGCGCGGTGAACATAAACGGAATCCGTGCTGATGCTGATGATCTCGGCGCCGGCCTTGCGGAACTTATCGTAGTTTTCCGAAAGCTCCCGCAGTTCCGTCGGACAGACGAAGGTGAAGTCCGCCGGATAGAAGAACAGGATCAGCCATTTTCCACGAAAAGCGGAAAGTCTCAGGGGTTTGATGGCCTCGTTGTGCAGAACCTCCAGGGTAATATCGGGGATCTCTCTGCCGATTGCAGGAGCCGTTTTCGGCTTAACTGCGATGCAGGGCTGTGCGGAGCTTTTCGAATCGCCGGAGCAGCCGGCCGTTCCGAGGATGGCGCAGAGGAGAAGGATCAGTATGCTGGTTTTCATAAAGTACTCCCGTATGGTATATTGTATGCCGCCATCAGCACTATCACCGCTATCCATTCCTGGGGCTATGCGGAGTGGAAGTTTAGGCTGCCGGCGGATGTATGACGCTATCGGAAGATTAAAGGGGAGGGGCGAAAATTACAAGGCAAATTAGTTTTCCGGGAAGAAATGGACATTGGGTTTTCCATTGTAAATATTCTTTGATATAAAAACCTCAATATGAAAATACTGCCGGATCAGATCGGCGTCGATAAGGTCCGCCGTGCCCGATGCGGCGATCTGGCCCTCGTCCAGGAGGAGTATCCTGTCCGCCGTCTGGGCGATGAAGTTGAGATCGTTCGAGGCAAGAAGGACGATGCGGTTGCCGTCCATCACATGTTTGAACAGCGCCTTCTGCAGGAGAGTGATGGATTTGATGTCCATCTCGGCGGTGGGATTGTCGAGGATCAGTACCGGGCTTTTGCGTATGAGGCAGAAGGCCGCCATCGCCTTACCGAGGATCGAGGAGGGCAGGGACTCCAGGGAGTTATTCCGGTATTCCTGAAGTTCCAGGGTCTTGATTTCTTCCTCCACTGTCTGCAGATCGTATTCCGTGAAGGGATTGAGGAAACGCTTGAAGGGGATGCGGGAGAGGAGGAGAAATTCCTGCAGGGTGATTTCCGTATCGGGCCTTGGCAGTCCGATGCTGCTGGCGATGAGCCGATGGAGATCCTTTGTCATATAGGACTGAACAGGGCGATGCTGAATCAGGACATCCCCCTGGAACACCCTGTATTGGCTGCTGATGGTTTTCAGCATGAGGGACTTGCCGCTGCCGGACCTTCCGATGATGCCTATGATTTCGCCATCGTTGAACGTGGCGTCGATGTTTTTCAGACCGAAACGGTCCGATACAATCAGGCTGACATCCTTCAATTCAATCATCTTGCGTGTTCCTCCTACGGATGAGGTAATAATTGGACAGGTAGGAAATCATCATCGCGATCAGCAGTATGATCCCGTAATGAAGAAACCGGTTGAGCATCAGCAGGAGCTGTGAGTAGATCATGATTAGAAAAAGCCCGGAGAGAAATTTAAAAACGGGGTTCGTCTTCCTGAAGAGGAAGAAAAAGAATTGAGCCGTTCCCCCCAGAAAACCCATGAAGGAGAAGAACAGGCCCAGGTAAAGGCTTCGCACGAGGATTAAAACCAGCCGCACGGGACGATAATTCAAACCCGCCAGGGGGAAATAATCGCTCCCCAGGACAAAAAGACTGATCTCTGGATGCAGTACTTTCGCCAGGAGGAGTCCTGCCGTTGCGAAAAGGCCGAGGGGGATGAGAAGATAAACAGATGAGGAAATACTTCCATATCCCGCCGTCAATGGCTTTAATTGGTCGCTTTTGATTATATCCTGTTGCCAGAGATAAAGGACGATCATCAGGACAAGGATATGGTGGGTCAATCCGATAAGATGCTGTTCTCTGCAGGATCTTCCGGCGATGAGATGCAGGTACATCTCGATCAGAACGAGAGGGGGGAGCGAGAGTGCCAGCAGCAGATAGCCGTTGTTGGAAACCGTTAACGACAATGCAAGGAGGATGATGAAGATGAGTGACGACTCTCCGCTTTGATGATAATCCACGTTTAAATCCGGATCACGGGGGGTCAGGAGGCTGAAACAGAAGTAGGACAGTGTTCCCGCCAGGCAGAGGAGCGGGGCTGGATGATAATCGAAGAGCATGTAATTGGCCGCGGCCAGGCCGATGACTGCTGCCATCGGGATGAGCAGGAGGGAAAAGGGAGTGAGATGCTGATCAGGGATTTTTCTTTTCAAGAGTGTTCTGTTTTTCTTTGTCCTTTTTCTGTTCCTCTGCTATTTCCTTGAGGATGCCCTTGAGCGCTTCCGATTTACCGGCCTTGTTCATGAAGGATGTATCCTTCATGAAGCGGTAGACGACTCCCTTGGATTTATCCTTCATTCCTCCCATGGCATAGGCGATGCAGAGTTCCAGACTGTCATCGGAGGTCAGGTAGAGTTTTTCATAATGAGGGATCGCTTTAACGTACTGACCTGTATGATAGTAGCACTTGGCGGCTATCGTTTGTATTTCCTTGTCTTTCATCTCCGAAGGGAGGATGTCAATGACGGCGGCTGCCCTGGGATATTTTTTCTTTTCAAATAGTTTACGGGCCAGTATTTCCATGGCTTTAAAATACTTCTTCGGAAGATTCTCCGATCCCGCTTCCCCTTTTATGATATCGAAGAGATTGTCAAAGGTATGCACATAGCGCTCGTCATTCTGCTTGTACTGGATGCTCCCGATACGGAATTTAACCTCGGCATTTTTAGGATTGAGGGAGTCCAGCTTATGGAGAGTCTTCAGCGCCTCGGGATACTTTTCCCGGATGATGTAGACCGCAGAGAGGAGGGAGAGCGGTTCGATCCCCCCCGGTTTGATGGCAAGAGCGGATTCAATGTCCTTTTCGGATTTTTCGTATGATTTCAGATTAAAGTAGGATTTGGCCCTCTTGATAAAGATCAGATACTCGGTGTCTTTTTTTATGAAGCTGTAATCCATGGTCAGGTTGAAATGTTCCACTGCACGGCTGTAATCCTTCTTGTTGTAATAAATGTCTCCCAGCAGGAGATGCAGATCCCCGTAAAAGGGGACCTTCGCCACGATCTCCTGAAAATACCCCGCAGCTCCGTCGACGTCCCCTCTGGTGTAGAGGTCCATGCCGATCTCGAACTTGGCGGCGAGAAAACCGGGTTCCTTCGTCAGGGCTTCTCGAAAAGCGGCCATGGCCTCCTCCGGGCGCTTGTGCCGCTTGTGGTCCATTCCCTTGTTGTACAGCTCTATGGCCTCTTTGTTGTCCGTCCAGAGGGATTTGCTGATTATACTCTCGACCTTGCTCTTCGCCCCGTAGTCCCCGGTGCGTTTCCAGGTGGCCTTACTGGCCTTCACCATGTCATAATAGTTTCCCCTTTTCTCCGTGAGAACGATGATGTTCCAGCGGGCCAGTTTAACAAACTTTCTGGTAAGGGGCCGGGCTATGGCTTTCTGATAGTAATCAGCGGCTTTTTCGTAATTACCCTCATCCTTTTCCACTTCTCCCAGGAAGAAGAAGGCGTCGCCGTTGTTGGGATTCTCTTCAACGGCCTTCTGGAGAAACTCCCGGGCAAGACTGTATTTCCGCTGTATGTAATATCTGCGCCCCATCTCGTAATTGCCTGCCACAGAGATGCCCTGCCATAAGAGCAGAAAAAATATGAGAAACAGGAGTTTTTTGAAGGGGTATTTCATGGAATTATTATCGATCAGCAAATAGATAATCACCATCGGGGTTTAAGCATCTTTTGTCAACAAAAGAATGAAAGAGATGAGGCGATTCTTCTGTTCCACCATGGCACTTGACGGTTTCTATGCCGATTTTCATGGCTGGGACGTATGGGATGTATGATTCTGGACGAAGCGGTAATTTCGTTCTTTTTTCCTCCTCTCTGGAAATCATCCCCGGCTTGATGTATTATTAATGCAGGGAGAAAACATTTGAATGCTAATAAATGCTTGAATTTTCCCCTTTTGCGTGTATGGTCAAAGGCAACAGCTGATATAAAGCTGATGAGAATCGCCGAATAAACCCATATTATACGAGGTAATCCCATGTCAATTCTAGACGCACGACCGGAAAACTTTAAAAAGGCTTTTCCCGATTCCAAGGTCCTTCAGGTAAACGGAAAACATATAATCAAATCGGCAATGAAACCCGGCAATCACTGGGTGGCGATGGCTGTCAATATGCGGCATCGCATAGCCATACCCGGTATCGTAAAGGCCTCCATGGAACTGGATGCTCCGGTAATTTACGAACTTGCCCTGTCGGAGAGCGACATGAAGGGGGGGTACACGGGCATGGATCCCGCGCAGTTCATCAAGATTGTGGTGGAAGTGAATGAGCAGATGGGCAACACCGGGGAGACGGCCACCCCCTTTTCAGTTCACAGGGATCATACGACGGTGCAGAAACTGACAAGGGATGCTTTCAGTAAAGCTGATGAGATCATCTATAAATCCATCGAGGCCGGGTACGGAGCTTTTTCCATCGACTGTTCCTTCCTGCCGATGGAGCAGAACATCGCGCTCAGCATCCTGCTGGGGGAGCAGGTGGTCAGGGCGGGTCTGATGTATGAATCCGAAGTGGGGGAGATAGGCGGGAAACACGGAAATTCCTCAGTCTCCGAGGCCGTTCTCCTGGTGGAGGCCCTGGCCGCCGCTGGATTGACTCCGGATCTCATCGCCATAAACAATGGAACGACTCACGGTAATGTGCGGGGGAATATAGACCTGCAGCTGACCCGGGCCACCTTCGATGCCCTGAGACCCTGGGGTGTGGGGATTGCCCAGCATGGAACCACCGGCACGGCCATAAAGGACGTGGGTGAATTCTACAAGGACGGCATCTTCAAGGCTAATGTGGGCACCAACTGGCAGAATATTACCTGGGGAGTGATAACGGATGAATACGGTGTGGCCCTGACCAGGGGGGAGTCCTACGAAAAAGATCCTGACAAAGGGATATCAGCGGAGCTCTGGAGGAAAATGGAGGAGTACGCATCGGAGAATAAAATTAAGGGCGGCGATATGAAGAAGCTGCACAAACCCTTCCGGGACGCCATGTACGAAGAGTACAAGTCCAATGCGAAAATCCGGGAGAGAATCGACGAGGCGGTCTACAGCTCGGCGGCGGAATTTTTCCGCGCCCTGCAGGCGGAAAAGAAGGGGGCTGACGTGAGGGATTTGCTGGCGACCTGGAAGCCCGGGGAAGCCAGGAGCGGATTCAAGGCGTCCCACGACGAGAGGGATTGCGAGTAGCTGAGATTGAACCGCCTGTGCCGTGGCTGCGGGGGACACCTACCGTGACAGGGGTGAGATAACCCTGAGATCGGTCAGAGTGACGTCGTCTGCCCGTGGAGGGGGGATGCGTATCACCCAGGATGTGATGGCAATGATTGTGTTGAAGAAAATGTGTATGTTTCTGAGTTTGCTGTCCGCCATTTCGTCAATGATAGCATGTCAAGCGTTTTGCGCTGCAGGCAAGGAGAGGGATTTGAAGGAATTGCGGGAAGAGATGGTCACGCGTCAGATCGAGGGCCGGGGCGTAACGGATAAACGGGTGCTGAAGGCGATGCGTGCTGTTGAGCGTCATAGGTTTGTAGGAGATCATCAGGTCTCTGCCGCCTATGAGGATCACCCGCTTCCCATCGGCCATGGACAGACCATCTCTCAGCCCTATATTGTCGCATTAATGACGGAACTCTGCTCACTTAAAGGAACGGAAAAGGTATTGGAGGTCGGAACCGGGTCAGGTTATCAGACGGCGGTGCTAGCGGAGCTTGCAGTGGATATTTACACCATTGAGATCGTTGAACCGCTCGGGACCCAGGCCATAGCCCGGCTGAAGGATCTGGGATATAAAAACGTGCATGTCCGTATCGGTGACGGCTACAAGGGGTGGCCGGACGCGGCTCCCTTTGACGCAATCATCATCACTGCAGCGCCTCCCTCAATACCACCGGTTCTCTTTGACCAGCTGAAGGAGGGGGGGGTTATGGTTCTACCCGTAGGGGACTATCTCCAGGAGCTGGTGAAGATTGAAAAGATCAAAGGAAAGATGGTGCGCACTCACGTAACCTATGTGCGTTTCGTCCCCATGGTCCACGAAAAAGGGAAGTAGTCTTACGGATAGAAGGGAGTAACATCCAGGGCGGTCTTCTCATCGAACCCCATCATCAGATTGGCATTCTGTACGGCATTCCCTGACTGACCCTTAAGGAGATTGTCGATGGCCGAAGTGATGAGAATCTTTCCTGTTCGTTCATCCATCATCACCCTGATTTCACAGCGGTTGCTGCCCCGAACATCTGTAGTGTGGGGCGAGTTGTCCGTCAGAACGATGAAGGGTTTGTCTCTGTAATAGGACTCATAGATTTCCTTCAGCTTTTTTAAGTTCATACCCGGCACGGCATCGGCGTAGATGGTAGTGAGTATGCCCCTGTTCAACGGGACGATCTGGGGCACAAAGAACACCTTCAGGGGTCTGCCGGAACGCTGGGTCAGGATGTTTTCCACTTCCACGATATGCTGGTGCTTCCCTTCACGGTATGTGTTGACATCCTCGTAGCGCTGCGGATAGAAGTTGGCTTCACCGGGATTCTTTCCTGCGCCGGATACGCCTGTTTTCCCGTCGCAGATGACTGTCTGTCCATCAAGGATTCCTGCCTCTGCCGCCGGCAGGAGGCCGAGGATCATGGATATCGCAAAACAGCCCGGATTTCCTACGATCCTGGCCTTTTTTATTTTGTCGGCATATATCTCCGGTAGTCCGTAAACGGCCTCCGCGAGCATGTCGGGGGTGAGGTGATGGTCCTCCATCGATTTGTTCCTGGCATAAACCGAGTATTCATCCGTTGTGCGGAATCTAAAATCCCCGCTGAAATCGATCACGGGAATACCCTTTTCATAGAAGCTGCGTATGAGGGTCATCCCCGCCCGGTCAGGAGTTGAAAAGAAAGCAATATCTGCCTGGCTGTAGTCAATGCTCTCGTTGTCCTCAACGGTCATCTCGCAATGTCCCTTCAGATGAGGAAAAACCTGATGAACCCCTTTGCCGACGTCCTTACGGGCGATCAGCTGCTTGATTTCAAAACCGGGATGCCGAAGCAGGATCTCGATGAGCCCCAAACCGCCGAACCCCGTGGCACCGACAATAATGGCCTTTTTCATGGAATACCCCCCCGCTGGAACTGGACTTGAAAAACCGGGGTATTATAGTGGCTGTAATGCAGTTTAGGTCAATCACTATTTCCAGAGAAGAAATATGGTGAGAGGAGTCGGTGTGCGCTTTTTCAATTGACAATGACGGTTCATTGGAATAGATAGAGGCTTCGGGGACGGTATCGGCATGTTCAGGTGTCTATGTTAAAAAACGGAAAAAAAAGAGTATTTACCTTTTTTTTGATTGCCCTTTTGCTCACAGGGGGGATGTTTCTGCATTTCGTATCTGAGCGTAAAGAGGGGGGATGCAATGTTCTTCTGGCGGGTACGAAAGAGGAGGATCAGGAGGCAGATCGTTTCCGTGTGCTGCAGAATCTGCACCTACAATGGAGGGATGGTGTTTTCGGGGACCGGCCCTATTACCGAAGGGAACTCTACCGGTATCTCCTGGGATTGCTGGGAAAGAGGATCAGGACGGACTATCAGTATTACCTGATCTCACCGGAATGTGTTTACGAGAAAAGGGTAAAAAGCGCTTTTTCCAATGACCAGTGGCTCGTCATAAAAGGGGAAGTGGAAACCGAGAGCATTCGCAAGATTATCGGTAAGGACGTCAATCTCCTGAAACAATGGTATCGTTCCAGGCTTTTCCTGGCAGTGAGCGGCCGTATTCGCGACTATCGGCTGGATGACTGGGACAAAAAGATTGTACTTTCACTGGATCGAATGAGGGTGGAAGTGAAGAAGAAAAGAGACGATAATACAAGGAGTGGGGAGTAGGTATATGTGCGGTATCATCGGTTATGCGGGAACGAGGAATGCCTCCCAGGTGATCATCAACGGGTTGAGGCGCATGGAATACCGGGGGTACGATTCCGCCGGTATCGCCCTGGTGGACGGGGATCTTTTCGTATCGAAGAAGAAGGGGAAAGTCTCGGAGATGGTGGGAACTTTGAATCTGGAGGAGATCGGCCATTACCGGACCGGCATCGGGCATACCCGGTGGGCCACGCATGGGGTTCCTTCCGACGTCAATGCACACCCGCATGTGGACTGCCGGGGGGAACTGGCCCTCGTTCACAACGGTATCATCGAAAACTATGCCGACATCAGGGAGATGCTGTTAAAATATGATCATCGACTGACAAGTGAAACCGATACCGAGGTCATC
>CALCJG010000103.1 GCA_937967705.1 uncultured Spirochaetia bacterium | reverse complement strand
GGAAAAGCAATTGGTTTTCGCTGTGTGGCTATCGATGTCACCGACCGCAAGAATGCAGAGGATGCTCTGCGCGAGAGCGAGGAGAAATACCGAACTGTACTGGACACGAACAGGCTGGGCATGTTCGAAGTTGACCTGGCTGGGAATATAACCTTCTGCAACGATGTGGTCGCGAGTTTCATGGGGTATTCCATGGATGAATTCATCGGCATGAATTTTACCAGGATAATGGCCCAAAACGCTCTGGATGATGTGTTCAGTGAATACAACAGGGTATATCGAAAAGAAATCAGGACCGGAATGACCAAGTATGAGGTCATCAGGAAGGACGGCGTATCGGTTTTCATCGAAACGACCGTATCGCTGCTGACTGACAATATGGGAGAACCAAAAGGATTCAGGGCCATCGGGATCGATGTTACCGAGCGAATGGCCGCCGAGGAAGCGCTGCGCAGGAGTGAGGAAAAATACAGGGAATTCATAGAAAAACTTCCGGTTGTCGTATTCGAGGTGAATTCCGTCGGAAATATAATATATGTTAACAACACCGCGCTGCAGTTGACAGGTTATGCAGCTGAAGAGATGCTCAACCAGCCGGCGGATAAGTTCATTCAGGCCGAGGAACACCAGGCCATGCAGCACGGAATGGACAGGATAACCCGGGAAGGGAAAACGTATACCCATGTTAAATACCATGCAGTGCGCAAGGATGGTTCCCTCATGCCGGTACAGCTGAGCACCAGCCGCCTGCTTGAGGCGGAACACGGCGGCGGTTTCCAGGGAATTCTCGTGGACCTTACGGAAATCGAAAACGCCCAGAATGCCCTTCGCGAGAGCGAAGAGCAGTACCGGATGGTTGCGGAGAATATCAGCGATTGCCTCAATATTTGCACCAGTGATGGCCATTTCAAATGGGTGAGCCCATCGGTGAAGATAATCTGGGGCTACGACCCTGAGGAGGTAGTGGGACGGCATTTCCTGCATTATATAGAAAAAAGCAACCGTGAAAGCCTCCTGCAATCACTGATACGTCAGGTTCAGGAAAACATCTCGGTGCAGTATCTTGAATTTGAGGCAATACGGAAAGACGGTACCTATTTATGGGTCGGCCAGATGACACGCATGAGAAAGGACGACAATGGGCAAATCGAATTTTTCAATGTCATACGCGACATATCAGATCTGAAAAAGGCCCAGGAGGCCCTTCAGGAGGCCAAGGAGGCCGCTGAGTCGGCCAACCGGGCCAAAAGCGCCTTCCTGGCAAACATGTCCCACGAGATACGTACACCGATGAATGCCATTCTTGGTTTCTCGCAGCTTCTTATGCGGGATGCTGCTCTCGGCCGTGAACAGCTGCAGCGTGTTGAAACAATAAACAGAAGCGGGGAACATCTTCTCGCCCTCATCAATGATATCCTCGAGATGTCGAAGATAGAGGCGGGACGGGTAACAATAGTGCCCGCATCACTGGATTTGCATCTGCTGCTTAGAGATTTGGAAATGATGTTCCGTGTGCGTACCGACGCCAAAAATCTGCAGTTTATAGTCGACGTGTCTGATGACGTCCCGCAGTACCTGATTTCAGATGAAGGGAAGCTGAGGCAGATTCTGATAAACCTTCTGGGGAACGCGGTCAAGTTTACAGACTCGGGTGGTGTGGCGCTGAGGGTCGGGGTTGATAAAAAAGATGATAATGCAATACGTCTGCTTGCGGAGGTGGAAGATACAGGGGCCGGGATAAAAGAAGATGAAATCGGTAATCTCTTCAGCGCTTTTCAGCAGACCGAGACAGGCATAAAGGCCGGGGGAACGGGGCTTGGGCTGGCGCTCAGCAGAGAATTTGCCCGACTTATGGGAGGGGATATTACCATAACCAGTGAAGTGGGTCATGGAAGCTGTTTCCATCTCAGCGTGGTTGTGGAGCCGGGGGATGTCAAATCAGTGGCCGCATCGGTGAAGAATGACAGACGGGTGCTTGGTCTTGAATCAGGCCAGGGGCCCATCCGCGTTTTGGCTGTGGATGACAAGGTAGAAAACCGGATTCTACTGCGTGACATGCTTACCCCTATCGGTTTTGAGATCCGGGAAGCCGTCAACGGCAGGGAAGCGGTAGATTATTTCAATTCCTGGTCCCCCCACATTATTCTCATGGATATGCGCATGCCTGTAATGGACGGATATACTGCAACACGAATGATCAAGTCAATGGAGAAGGGAAAGAAAACACCCATTGTGGCTCTCACGGCCAGCGCCTTCGAGGAGGAGAGGAAAAAAGTATTCGAGTCGGGTACGGATCTCTATTTGAGAAAACCCTTCAAAGAGTTTGAATTGCTCGATATTATCCGGAGCTGCCTGGATCTGCGGTATGTCTACGAGGTCGGCGATTCGGATATGATGGAAAGCGTGTCGAAACCCGGTGAACACAATCTCACATCGAAAATGCTCGAAGTCCTGCCCGATGAAACACTGCTGGAGATGAGAAAGGCTATAAACAATCTCGATGTTGATCGTTTTATGGATCTTTTGAGCGGGGCCGAAAGTCTTACTCCAGAGACGGCAGAGGCTTTAAGGGAAATAGCCGGTAATTTCCATTTTGATGCACTGATAAAGCTGTTCGAGAAAGGAGCGTAGCGTTATGGCAGACCATTCCAATGATTCATCCAGGGGAAACGTCCTCATCGTGGACGATACTCCGGCCAATCTGCAGGTGCTGAGCGGAATGCTCAAGGACAACGGGTATAAGGTACGACCTGCACCCAGCGGAAAACTGGCCCTGCAGGGGGCGCGGGGAGAAACTCCCGACCTGATTTTGCTGGATATCACAATGCCGGAGATGGACGGGTACGAGGTCTGCAGGCATTTAAAATCCGACGAAAAATTAAATGGTGTGCCGGTGATTTTCATAAGCGCCCTCTCTGAAACACTGGACAAGGTTAAGGCCTTTGCCGTGGGCGGTGTGGATTATATAACCAAGCCCTTCCAGATGGAGGAGGTGCTGGCCAGGGTGGAGACTCACCTGAAGCTCAGCCGTCTGCAGCATGAGCTGGAACATAACAATCTTAAACTTGAGGAGGCCAATCAGTCTCTGATCGAGGATAAGAAGCGGATCGACCAGCTCCTCCTTAATGTCCTGCCAGCGGCCGTTATTGAAGAGCTGAAAACTACCGGTTATGTTAAGCCGGTGTCCTATAAATCTGTTTCTATCGTTTTTACGGATTTTGTAGGATTTACCTCTATTGTGGAAAAAATGTCTCCCGAGAGGCTGATAAAGGAGCTGGACGAGTGTTTTAGTTTTTTTGATATGGTTGTCAATAAGTTCAAGCTGGAAAAACTGAAAACCATCGGCGACTCTTATATGTTTACCGGCGGGGTTCCCGTCCCTCGAGCTACAAGCCATGTCGATGCCGTATTGGCGGCAATGGAAATACTTCAGATCATGCGACTCAAAAATGAGAACAAAAGAAGAAACGGTGAAGACGTTTGGGAGATCAGGATCGGGATCAATACCGGTCCGTTGATGGCCGGTATCATCGGTGAAAGAAAGTTTGCCTACGATGTATGGGGTGATTCGGTAAACATAGCCAGCAGGATGGAGACACACGGGGATATAGGGAAGATCAATATATCCGCTTATACGAACGAAATGGTCAAAGACTTTTTTGTAACAGAGCATCGGGGAAAGGTCGAGGCGAAAAACAAGGGTCAAATCGACATGTTCTTCGTCAAGGGTATTCACAAGAATCTCTCGAAAGATGAAGAGGGGCAGGTTCCCAATGAAAAGTTCCATGAACTCTGCGCTTTGCTCGAGACTCAGAATTAGATCAATGGCGGTCATCTGCTCTCAACCGTCTGTGGTATTTCTGATGACTTAAACAGTCGTTATTCATGAAATCTCATTTTCATCGGGAATTCCCGGTTGATGACTTGATTGATAAATACTCTGACCGCATGAGGAAGTTAGTATGGCAAAGAAAAAACTGGAATCGCCAGTAGCAAGAAAAGAGAAAGAATTCTTGCCGTCAATAGAAGGTCCCGATGAGGAAATAATGCGGTTTCTAAAAACGGCTCGTGATGGAAATATTGAGATTGCGATGGAATTGTACAAGCTGAATATGGAATTTGATAAACTCTTTGATTCTCTCCGGCTCCTTGTTAAAATAGTCGAGGAATGCTCTCCTGTTAAAGGACCTGTTGCTCGCAATGAACTTCATTGATCATTCTTTTGTGGGTATGGTTCATTCTGGCGCAAGAATAATTATTGTAAGACAGTTGATGGTTTCGTCATTGAACTACCTTATAATTTATACAGAAAAACCATCCTTTGGCAGTCTATAAAAAACATCAAATGCAAAATCGATCGTTAATCCAGGATTAAGCTATCCTGACATCAGGCAAAAAATTGTTGATAAAATATTTATGCTTTTGTAGGATCAGATAAAGTTTAGTCATGCATCTTATGGGGGCACAGACCTGCCGCAGGGCCCCGGAGTGAGACCATGTTAAAAAAAGCGTTCCTTCCTTTACTTTCCCTTCTGTTGGTATCCGGAATCGGTTGTTCCTCGGTAAAGATAGTACCCCTGGCCACCATCACTTCGAAGGATAAATCCGTCGATATCGCCATTGATTTAAAGAAGAAGAGCCGCGACGAGTTCATCACGGTTACCGAAGCGGAACTGTCCGCGGACGACAACTCCCTGATCCTGTATTCCTACACTCTCGGGGATGGTGGCTTTATGTCGGGGTACGTTCCGAAGGTGAGGAAATACACCTTCCGGGTGGACTCGTCAACGCTGTCCATGGAAATACTCGGACAGGACCGGCTGGTGGAGCTGAAGAAACGGCAGGCCGCCGCCCTCCAGAAGAAGGATGAACGCTATGACGTTCAGATGAGATACCACGCCGGCTCCTCCGGCATCAGGATGGTCGTGACCGATAAAAAGACGGGCAGATCGATCGTCCTGGAGGGGTTTGCCTCGCCCTATTTCAGCCGGCACGGGACCATGGTGGCGCAGCTCAAGAAATTCGGCATGTCCGGCCTCACGCTGAAGGCCGAACAGAACCTCGTCTTCATTAAGATGCCGGAGATGATGATGGCGGCCCAGTATCCCCTGCCGCCCGCCCTCAGGGAGGATTCGGGCGGCTTCTCCCTGTTCCCCCAGGGGATGGGCGGTTACAGGCTGAACACCCTGCTTCAGGGCATGGGCGCGGGGCAGACCGATAAGCGGGGCAATATCTACCTCAACTGCGCCTCCATCATGGTCCGCTTCTTCGATCTGAAAACGTGTAAGCTCCTGGGGCAGTTCATCCTCCTCGACGGGAAGAACTGGATGGTGGTAACCCCGGACGGGAGATACGACGGCACCGATGAGGCCCTCAGGATGCTCTTCTGGCAGACGGGGGAGGAGCAGGTTCCCCTGAAAAACTTCGACGCGAGCTTTCATAAGAAGGGGCTCCTCGCCGATATCCTACGGGGCAGGGCGGATAAGGAGACGGACACCGTAAAGGTCGACATCGCGGGGCAGCTCATCGGCAAGGTGCGGGAGATCAAGGGGCGGGAGATCATCGTCTCCACGGGAAAGTCCGCCGGGAAGATCAACATGGGGGATAAGCTCTTCGTCGTGATCGACGGCAAAAAGGTGACCCTGGAAGCCGTCTTTCCGATGATGACCATCACCCGCTGCGTCCTCCGGGGGCATGGGGATAAATACACCGGCCGGATCACCCGGGGCACCCCCGTCTTTCGGTAGGGGGGATGTGCGGGATGCCGGAATCATCATTCCATCCAAAAGGAGCCCTTAATGAAAGTGAAATTTAACATGATAGGCCTGTTCGTGGAGGACCTCCCGGCCATGGTTCAGTTTTACAATGAGGTCATCGGCATTGATATCGAATGGGACGGGGCGGGGCCCTACGCGGAGTTTAAACATGAGGGGATTCGCTTCGCCATGTACGACAGGAAATACCTGCCGGGTCTCCTGGGCAAAAACCCTTCCTTTACCCGGGGGATCAACGGCACCTTCGAGCTGGCCCTCAACGTGGGGAAGCCGGATAATGTCGATGCCCTTTTCCGGCGCCTGGTGGAGCAGGGGGCCGCGGAGGTCTACGCCCCCCGGGATGAACCCTGGAAGATGCGCTCCGCCATGGTCACGGACCCGGAGGGTAATTTGATTGAGATCGCCTCGGACTTCTGGGAATAGCCTGGGGGCGCTCCAGGCCCATGTCCCTGGCGCTGGGAGCAAGGTGCAGATGAGGCGGTGCAGTCTGGCGCCCTGCAATAATCTTACCTTCATGACCGCGATGAGAAAAGAATGGTTTGATGAATGCCGGGTTTTTTTACTGAAAGAATGGAGTAAATTCGGCTTTCGTGATCACAACGGGGCTCCCGTATAACATCGGGCGGTACTATAGGGCGGCAGGAGATAGCGAAGGAGTACGGGAAGTCGTGTGGGCTGCTGGTTCAATCGTCCCTATGGTCAAATGACATTGATCATTCAAGAACGGGAGAATGCGTGTGAAAGATTACATCGTTCCCTTTAATAAACTGAATATGTCCTGTATCCGGGCGGAAGGTCGAATCGGGGAACTCAATTCCGAGGATGTCAGGGCCCTGAAAGAGAGGATACGGAAGAGGGTGGTGTTCGAAAAATTCCTGCCGGTGACGGGTGTTGTGCTTCTTGCCCTTGCCCTTCTGGGGGCCTTGTGGAAGGGCCTGGGCATTTTTGCCTCGGAATACGGTATCGTGCTGCTTGTCTTCATGGCGGGTCTCTTGATTTCCTTCGCCATGAACAGAAGATATCTCGTCGCATCATCGGCGCTGTCCGCGGACCTGAAGAACGGTCGAAAGGAAACCTATACCGGGGAGGTGTCGTCGGTCCTAGAAGACCCGAATTCGGAGGATATGAGCTATTACGCCGAGGTGGCCGGATTTTCCGCAGTCATCAGCCTGCCGGAAAGGGATTCGGTCCGTATCGGCGATGTCTTCGTCATAGAACGCCTTCCCCTCTCCGGAACGGTCCTTTGTGTAAAGAGGGCAACCTGATGGATGACGCCTCCAATCTTCGGGAGTAATTGCAGTTCGTTCCGGAAGGATGACCGGCCTGATCCGCGGCAATGCCGATGTAATGGGTTTCCAGCCGTACAGCCGCTGTAATAAGCGGCGTCCTGGAAAAAAACATTGTAACCCGCTTGGAATATCCCCGCGAAACCTTATTTCTCTTGACCTGGCGTCGAAACAGTTTACTCTCGAAAGGATTGCGGGGAACATTAACGAGATTTTACACGATTGCCTGGGACTTTATGAACGTATGCCTTTTGATCTTTCGCATGGACATCCTGAATGCAGAGGCCCAGCCTTCCGCGGGGCCGAGGGAAGGGTGCATGTTCGCATGGAGGAAGGGGATCGGGGGGATCACGGCCGGAAACGCTCATGGGTGATACGAGATATGTATACCGGGGAGCCCCCTTCGCAACGGTGCCCCTTAGGCTGGTAACCTACAAACCGGAGTATTTCGACCTGGCCATCGAGCTGGAATCGGAGGCCTTTTATGAACTGCGCAAAAGGAACAATATTCTTCCCCATAAACTGAATCAGAGCAGCGAAGAGGAGCTGGAAAAGATCAGGGCCTTCCTGCTCCGTCATAAATCGACCTTCTTCTTCCTGTTCGAAGGGAATGCGCTGGTCGGAAACATCCTGATCCTGAAAAACTTCATTCAATCCGT
>CALCJG010000102.1 GCA_937967705.1 uncultured Spirochaetia bacterium | reverse complement strand
CAACGATCAGGAATCGCCGGGCTATCCCGTAAGCGTCAGCTGCGGATCAGCCCTCTTTTCCCCGGACAGCAGCATCACCATGACAGCCCTGCTGGAGAGTGCGGACCGGGAGATGTACATGAAGAAACGGGAAAAGAAGGGACGATGATCCCTTTTTCCGCCAAAAGACCTTCCAGACGATTTTTTTTTGAAATTCTCTTGATAATTTAATCCCCAAAAAATAAAGTGCATCCTGTTCTTTTTCGTTTTTCCCTTTACCGGGATGAGATCATCGTCAACAGGCCTTTATTATGAGTCCCACAACCATACTCAACAGCCTACTGGAAAAGAAGAAGATCGCCGCTAATTCCAGAGATATTATCCATTTTCTCTCGGTGGAATTGGGGGAGCGCATTATCGGGCCCTCCGGCACCCTCGACCGGGCCAGGGATTACATCATATCCCGCTTTACGGAACAGGGGAGCCGTCCGTCCCTCGAGGAATACAGGGTCAACGGGCATAAGGTGGCCAACATCGTCTGTGAGATACCCGGAACGGAGAATCCGGACCAGATCCTCCTTATCGGCGCCCATTACGACACCATAGAGGGAACACCCGGTGCCGATGACAACGCCTCGGCAATAGCGGGACTTTTGGAGATGCACCGCCTCCTTTCGGAAGAAAAATACAAAAAGACCCTGCGCTTCGTGGCCTTCACCCTGGAGGAGCCCCCCTTCTTCTCCAGCGACGACATGGGAAGCATGCATCATGCCAAAAAGTGTAAAAAACGCAGGGACAACATCGAATTGATGATATGTCTGGAGATGCTGGGGTACGGCGGCAAGAACGTGAATCAGAACTTTCCCCTGGAGGAGCTGAAGAACCGCTGTCCCAAAGGCGCCGACTACCTCGTTGTGGTATCCCTTCCCTCCTCGGCAGAATATGCCTATCTCTGGAAACGGCTGTACAATGCAAATACAAAAAAACCCATCTACGAGCTGATCGGGCCCAACTCCATACCCGGCATCGGTTTTTCCGATCATTACTCCTTCAACAAGCAGGGGTATCCCAACATCATGCTGACCGACACGGCCTTCTACCGCAACAAGAACTATCACACGGAAAACGACACCATCGACACCATCAACTTCAAGTTCCTGGCGGAAAACATCTTCAGTTCCTACCTTGCGGTACGGGAGTTGGCCAACCTCGGAAAACTCCTGGACTCATGAGTTTGACCCCCGGCGCCGCACAGCCTGCTCCTACCCCCAAAAAAATGTTCGAAACAGAAAATGCGGTAAACTTGAGGTTACCCTCATAGATATCCCGGCTTCCGCGAGGGGATTGGCCGTACCGGGGGAGGAAGGTGCCGTATGGAAAAGAAAGCCGAGATTAAAATAGGCGGAATGACCTGCGTGATGTGCTCCCGGGCCGTGGAGAACTCACTGAAAAAGGTTGCGGGTGTCCGGGAACTGGACGTCAACTTCGCCCTCGGCAAGGCTCAATTTCTCTACGATAAATCCCTTGCTTCAGAAGATGATTTCAGGCACGCTGTGGAGGATGCCGGCTATCAGTACCTGGGCAGCGGGGACAGTGAGGCCGACGAGAAGGGGCATCAGCGGGAACTTCGCATAAAGCGTATCCGTTTTTCCCTGGGAATCGGCATGGGGTCCCTCCTCATGGCCCTGATGTATCTGCCCCTGAAACTACCGCTGCCCCTTTCCTGGATCATGCTGATCCTGTCGACCCCGGTGTTTCTTTACATCAGCCATCCCATCTTCCTGGCCGCCTACCGCTCGCTGAAGAACCGCAACCTCAACATGGACGTCATGTACTCCCTGGGGATCGGGTCCGCCTTCACGGCAAGCGTACTGGGAACTGCCGGGGTTTTCCCCCCGGAATTCCTCTTCTACGAATCCGCTCTCTTTCTGGCAGCCTTTCTCACCCTGGGGCGCTATCTGGAATCCCGGGCCCGGGGAAAAACCTCCGAGACCATAAAAAAGCTCCTGAACCTGAATCCCCGGACCGCCCACGTGGAGAGGGAGGGGAAAGAGATGGACCTCCCTGCAGGAGAGGTCCTCAAGGGGGACACTGTGACGGTCAAACCGGGGGAATCCGTTCCCGTGGACGGCATAGTGCTTTCCGGTGAATCCTTCGTGGACGAATCGATGCTCACCGGCGAACCGCTGCCGGTTCCCAAGAAGGTCGGGGATGCCGTAACAGGGGGCACCCTGAACCGCAACGGGGCCCTGCGCCTGCAGGCCGAGAGAATCGGCCGGGACACCGTGCTCTTTCAGATCATCCGGCTGGTGGAACAGGCCCAGGGCTCCCGGCCCCCCATACAGAAGATAGCCGACCGCGTTGTCAGCTACTTCATTCCCGTTATTCTTGGCATTGCCCTGGCCGCATTCAGCCTCTGGTATTTCGTCGCGGGCAGCGGCTCCCTGTTCGCCTTTTCGGTACTGGTGGCCATACTGGTTATCGCCTGTCCCTGCGCCCTGGGACTGGCCACCCCCACGGCAGTGACCGTCGGTATAGGCAGGGGGGCGGAGCTGGGCATACTCATCAAAGAGGGGGAGGCCCTGGAGCTCTCCGAGAAGATCACCGCCGTCGTTTTTGACAAGACCGGCACCCTAACCACCGGCAGGCCCGAGGTCTCCCGGGTGACACCCCTCGACATCCCGGAGGAGGAACTTCTTCGCTGGGCGGCCACCGCGGAAAAAAACTCGGAACATCCGCTAGCGGAGGCTATCGTTCGCAGGGCAGGGGAAAAGGGGGTGATACCCGCCGCTGCGGAATCCTTTCTGGCCTCCGGGGGACTGGGCGTCCGGGCGGGTTCCGGCGGCCGAAACATCCTCCTGGGCAGCGCCGGCTTCCTCAAGCAGGAAGGCATACCCTTCCCCGAGGCGGCGGAACGCTCCAGGGAGGAGATGGAGAGTTCCGGGGAATCCGCCGTCTTCGTGGCCCTGGACGGCCGTCTCATCGGTGGTCTGGGCATCACTGACCGGGTCAGGGACAACATACCGGAGGTCATCGCCTATCTGAAACGGATGGGCATGACGGTCGTCATGATAACAGGGGACAACGAGAGAACCGCCCGGGCC
>CALCJG010000101.1 GCA_937967705.1 uncultured Spirochaetia bacterium | reverse complement strand
TCTTCCGATCTCCTTCTCGTACTGATCGAAACCGGCGGAGATGGCAAGGATATCAGAGGCCGGTGCGTCTTTCAATTCCTTTTCCGTCTCCCTCAGGAAATCCCCCGGCAGGGCGGAGCCGATGTTGATGACCCTCACGCGGCCGTCTCCCTCAAACTGCGCCTCGGTACCATCCCCGAAATGGAGATCGATGTCCAGGATGACGGCGGAGACGATGCGTCCTTCGGCGAGGGCCTTCTTAACCGCGACGGCCATGTTGTTGAAGATGCAGAAGCCTCCGTTGCGGTCGGGGTGAGCGTGATGCCCCGGGGGCCGCAGGGCCCCGAAGCAGAGATACCCCTCCAGGGCCAGTTCCAGACAGAGTACGGCCCCTCCCGCCGCCAGTCTTGCCACCTCATAGCGTTCCGGGTCGGTCTTCTCCAGGAGCAGCAGGCCCTCGGAATGGCAGCGGAGCAGGTCCTCCTCGCTGCAGGGGGAGGGTTCCACCAGGGGATAGACCTCCCCCAGGGCTGCGAGAATCGAGCGCAGCCGGGCAGGGCTTTCGCAGGCAGCGGTGGTATAGCCCGTCAGGTACCGGGGATGGTAGACGATGCGGGTTTTTTGCTCAATATCGTACCTGTTTTTCATGGTGTCCCCATTCCCCCCGGCTCATTTTGCATAAAAATCCCATGATATTCAGATACTCGAGCAGAGTATAGAAAACAAAAAAAACTTAAATGTCAATAAAAAGGGGTATTTAGATTGACGAATAGCATGAGAAATGGAATATGACCCACTATGTAGCATTAATATTATATTAATAACACTACAAAGGCATGAAATTAGTTTTTATGCGTAGGAGGTGATGTGAGAGAATGGCGTTGTCTTTATCTGCTTTGTATTATGGGTTTGTTGTTTATCGGTCCTGTGGCCGCCCAGGAGAAGGGAAAAGCGGACGCGGCGGGAGGAGAAAAAATAGTAGCCGAGAAAAAGGTATCGGAAAAGAAGGAGGCTCCCGTTGTCCTGCCGGAGATCGTGGTTAAGGGACAGATTTTTCCGGCAAATAAATCCCCTTTTTCCGTCAATGTGCTCGATTCCGATTACATCGAGTCCCGGGGGCTTTCCAAAGCGGTGGAGCTCATCAGGGAGGTTCCGGGAGTGGAAATGACCGGCTACAATCAAGGGGGGGTATCCAATGCTTTCAGCATGCGGGGTTTCTCCAGCGGTGTCCACGGGGGCGATATGGGGATCTATCTGGACGGGATTCCCATCAATGAGTATTACGGCCACGGCGGGGGATACGCCGATCCCAATGTGCTCATCCCCCTGGAGCTGGATCAGGTTCTGGTCTACAAGGGACCTGCCACGGCCCTCTACGGCAACTTCTCCCGCGGGGGAACGGTTTCCTATTTTACCAGAAAGAAGGGAGAGTATGCCAAGACCCAGCTGAGATACGGTTCCAACGCCACCTCGGACGCTCAGGTGGCCCTGGGGGTCAAGGTGTCCGACACGCTCTGGAACAATACGGCGGTGCAGTTCTACCGCAGCGATGGATATACCGCCAATTCCGGTCAAATACTGGGTAACGCTTCCACCCGGTTTACCTGGGACGCCACGGAGAACCTGGAGGTTGGCCTGTCCCTCCGGGCCCACGGGGATGACTGGCACGCGCCGGGTTACATGAAGCGGGACCAGTTTGATGATGATGACCGCGCCTTTAAGACCGGCAGTAACCAGGACGACGGCGGCATGCGCAAACAGTACAGCGAACGGGTGGACCTGGGGTATAAGCTGAACAGGGATCTCAAACTCCTGCTGTGGGGGTTTACCCTGCAGTCCGACTGGACCCGGTTCTATACATCCGGCGGGGCGCAAACCGAGAGGATTTATGCCATCGATAAATCCGGTACGGGATTCAGCGTAAATTACAAGGGCGACCTCGTCTCCCTGGTCGTGGGGTCGGAGTTTTTCCGGGACAAAACGGTCTATCAGCAGTACAACACCAGCATCCGGGTTCGCAACGGCGATCCCACCAGCGACCGGGACACCGCCTTCGATAATTACTCCGCCTTCGCGGAAGGGGAGCTGAAACTTCACTCCCTCTTCCGGCCCATGGTGGGAGTCCGCTATGACGCGTTCAAGGCAAAATACACAGACAACCTGACTCAGACGGGGGGAAAGATCAAGGCGGGCGACTACGATCACGTGAGTCCCAAGGCGGGATTTCGCTCGACCCTCATTGACAAACTGCTGGATTTTCGGGCCAGCGTATGCAACGGGTTCGTCCTGCCCCGGGATGATCAGCTCTTCGTGGACGACAAGCTCAAACCCTCGGAGATCTGGCAGTACGAGGCGGGCATTACCCTGAGCAACAGATGGTTCTGGTGGGACACTGCGGGATATATTCTGGACACTACCAATGAGATTACTGAAGATCCTCCCGGCTCAAAAACCTACAGAAATTATGGAAAGACCCGCCGTAAAGGGGTGGAAACGGGCCTGAAGATCATGCTGGACAAATGGCTGGAGGTCTTTGGCAACTTCGGCTGGACCGACACCGAGATACTGCAGAATCCCAATGATGTCATGGTGTCCAAATCCCTGCCGCAGATACCCCGTACGGTGGCCAGTGCCGGCGCTACGGTCACCTCGCCCTGGGGTCCGGGGGGCAGAGTGCGCTATTCCCACGTGGGGCGTTATTACATAAAGAACGACAACAGCGAAACCTACGGCGGCTACGAACTCCTGGATCTGGGAGTCTTCTACAAACACAGCCGTCAGCTCAGCAGTACGGAGATCGCCTTCGAGGTGAAGAATGTGCTCAACAGGAAATATGCCGGTTTCGCCAATGCGGACAGCAATCTCTGGGCCGTGGGATCTCCCCGTACCTACTGGGTGAGCGCCAACATCAAGTGGTAACCGGTCCATTCAATCGTGTGTTCGATCTGCAGACCGGGCTTACAGGTTTCGGCCCGGGGCCCGGTCCAGTTATTAATAATCAGGAGATTACAATGAAACGTAAAGCAATGATGACGGGTGTGATGTTATTAATCTGTGCAATCTTCGGTGCCATGGTCCTTTCGGCCCATGATATGTGGTTTGAGATGAACCGTTATTATCTGCAGTCAGGGGAAAAGGCAGTTTTCGTTTTTCCTTCGGATCACGTTTTCCCTTCTCCCGGCAAGGAATTTGTGCCGGACAAGTATCTTACAAAAACCTACGCCCTTGATCCGAAAGGAAAAAGAATAGCTGTTAAAAGGAACGGTCGGGATCGTTATGGAAGCGTCTCGGCTCTGAAGAGCAAGGGTACCTATCTCTTTGTGTCCGGTAAGAAGGGCCTCTTCTGGACCAGGACCACCGAGGGGATGAGGGAAAACGTGCGTAAGGATGCGGTCGAAGGGGCTCTCAAGGGGATATACAGCGCAAAATATGCCAAAGCCCTGGTGGCAGTGGGGGGAGCAGGGGGTGGCGTCTACTCACGGAGGATTGGTCATGATCTGGAGATAGTTCCCCTGGCGGACCCCTGTGCCATGAAACCGGGGGATGAGCTGAAGGTGTGTGTGTATTGGAAAGGGAAGCCTTTTGCCGCAGAGATCCAGGCCACCTCCGACGGTTTCAGCCGGGAAAAAAACAGGTTTGCCCAGACCGTCAAAACCGATGCAGAGGGAATGGCAGTCATCAAGCTGACAAATCACGGCATCTGGCTCATAAGGACGGAGAAACGGGGAGCCTATTCTGTGAAAAAGCATGC
This sequence comes from uncultured Spirochaetia bacterium, assembly GCA_937967705.1. GTDB lineage: Bacteria > Spirochaetota > UBA4802 > UBA4802 > JAGODF01 > CALCJG01. Next base: position 833 of record CALCJG010000101.1, on the reverse strand, counting down.
TGATGAGGAGATGCATGCGGCTACCCTCGTTTTCGGAATTGCGAGGTAGTGGAGCCGGCCGCTGTGAAGTTGTTGACCGAAAGGGCTCCTTGCGGGATTCTATCGTCCTCCCTGAGGTTTTTTATTGCCCTATGAGATTACATATTAGGATGGAAGACATCATGAAGCATTTAATGGCGGTTATCATTAACGGGGTATTCCTTTTCTGGCTTTTGGGGACGGGAACGGTTTTTCCCCATGAAACTCATCATTCCGTGAGGATGGGGAAGGCTGTAATCATTGCCGCAGAACACGAACACGATGATCCCATGAGCTTTGCCGCTTACAAGATCTATGCTCCCGGCGGGGGAACTACCGAGTTTCAGAACGGGAGGACCGACAGTAACGGACGCCTTGCGTTTGTGCCAAACGTCCCCGGGGAATGGAGGGTCAAGATCGGGGACGGCATGGGCCATGGGGCTGATGTGGCTGTAAAGGTAACTCCGGAAATGACGATTCAGGAAACCGTCCAGGGGGGATTACATGTATGGCAGAAGATTCTAATGGCCGCCTCTGTTGTCTGGGGGGCGCTGGGGACCGCCCTCTATTTCAGAAAACGGGGCTGATACGATGCATATAAGCGAAGGAGTGCTGAGCGGTTCGGTCACGGTGGGGACATCGGTGCTGGCCCTCGGGGTGGCTGTCCTGTCGTTGAGGAAAACGGCTCAGGAGGACATCCCCCGCATATCCCTCATGGTGGCGGGCTTTTTTGTAGCCACGCTCATTCATATCCGTCTTGGTCCGGTCAGCACGCACCTGACGCTCAACGGTCTCATGGGGATTATGCTGGGCTC
>CALCJG010000100.1 GCA_937967705.1 uncultured Spirochaetia bacterium | reverse complement strand
GCCGTATGTCCGTGGATATCCCGGGATCGACCCCGCCACCTCCGGAGAAAAAAACACCGGAGGCGACGGGCTTCAAGGGCGCTCTTTCGGAGGGTGATGTCAGCGCCCTGAAAGAACTCCACGGCCGTACGGGGCTGGCCCCCCTGGCGGACTCCCTGAAAACGGTGCTCTTTCTGCACTACGGCCTGAGTCCGGATCAGACCGCCCGCCTCCTGATGACCGGCCGGGAGACGGTACTGCGCACCTGGAAGACCTTCCGGGATAAGGGACTCGACGCGTTCCAGGATTCCCCCCGCTGGGAGGAGATGAGTCCGGACGAGGAGGCGCGCCTGAACCAGCTGATGCGCCAGAACCGCCTGCGGCTGGAACTGGGCTACGACCTCCTGCCCTTGTTGGACAGGGAAAAGGGAGGCAGATTGCTGGACGGAATACCCGTTATCCGAAATCAGGTGGCCGCCGAATTCGGCTGGTCCTTCGGCCCTGTGGGCATCGTGGACAACATGACTCTCGCCCCCGGGGAGTACCGGCTCCTCGTAAACGGCGTGGAAGCCGGGCGCGGCACCGTAGAGCCCGGCAGGCTCCTGGCAATCAGGCCGGAGGAAAATACAGAGGCCCTCGACGCCCCGCATGAAGCGGAACCGGTCTACGGCCTTCCCTCCCTCTGGCTCCCGGCCGAAAAACGGGAGGAGGCTGAGAGCCGCGGCTACAGCATACTGGAGGCGGAGGCAGTGCTCCTGACGCACCTGAAGGAGACCGCTGTCCGCCACGCCCACGAGATCCTCGGCATTGCCGATATCCGATCGCTGATGGATAATCTGCGGCAGATGGATCCCGTTATCCCGAAGGAAGCGGAAAGAGCGCCGGGCTTCTCTCCCTGGCTTCTCCTCGATCTCCTGCGCCGGCTCCTCTTCGAGCGGGTGAGCATCAAGGACCTCGGCCGCATCCTGGAAGAGACGGCGCGCGCTCTTCCGGGAACCCGGGAAGCCCAGGCACTCGCTGCTTCCCTCCGCCGGGCCCTGGGGGCTCAGATCGTGGAGAACGTGAAGAAGGAGGGGAAGCTTCCGGTCTGTTACCTCCCTGAGGACATCACGCAAAAACTTGAAAAGCTCCAGGGAATTTTCGACCAGGGCCTTGGCATGACCATCGCCGAGGACGACGAAATCGTAAGCGCTCTCCGCGAAATCGACTGGCCCGAACCGGTCCTGCTGGTATCCGCTAAATTACGCCCCCTCGCGTACCGCTTCTTCCGCAAGGCTTTTCCGCAGAGGCACTTCACGGTCCTCTGTAACGATGAGATCCCCTTCGACACGGTCCGCACCGCCGCCGGACCCTTCTTCTTCGAGGACATCCCGCTCCTTGAGGACCCGGCCGTCGCGGCGCTCATCCGTCGCCTCGACCCCTCGCTGCTCGCCACGGCCCTCAAGGGCACTTCAGAGGAGTTGCAAGAGACGATATACCGGAACATGGAGGAAGAGGCGGCGGCCTCCCTTAAGGAGGAGATGGAGTTCACGGGGCCGGTCAGTCTAAAGAAGGTCAGGGAGGCTCAAAAGGGGGTGGTGAAGATGATCCTCCTCATGGAGTCGGAGGGGAACGACATCATCGCCTCGTCCGGCGAAGAGGAACTGATCGTATAAGGGTTCCGGCCGCGGAACAAATTCCCCTTTCACGTCAGAAGAGGGACGGATGTTCGTGTATTGAGAAGATCCGGTAAAGCCGGACATCATCCCCTTTAAAACCCATCGAGACGATCCCTCCTACCAGTCCCCTCCCCGCACCGGCCAGATATAATGCGACTCCGTCTTGACGGCCATCACACAACTGCCGCTGACCATGTAGACCCTGTAGCTGTTGTTGGTCCACATCGTATGGGTCGTGGAGACCCAGTAGCTGTCTTCCAGAACATTGACAAACCCCTGGGTGTTGAGCCAGGCCGCCGAGGAACTGACTCCGTAATGGATGAGGGTTAACAGCTCATTGACGTTGGGCAGGCGCCAGTCATTGAAACCGCCAAACTGAATGCTGTTGAGGTACTGAATGTAGGCCAGGGCCTCATAGGGGCCCCGGGGTGCCGTGGCGTTGAGCCACCAGATCACCATGCCGTCCTGCAGCCCGTCCTGGGCGTCCCACCCGGCCGTGTGATCCCCCCGGGAGGCCATGAGGTTCCCGTCCCGGGCCCATACCAGGCCGGTCAGATTGTCGGTAATCGTTTCGTTGCCGTTGTCCGTAAAGCGGTTAACCGGCCAGGCCACCCCCGCCTGATGCTCGCCGTCCTGACCGGTTGCGGCACAGGAGACGAGGGCCGGTGCGCTGCTCCAGCAGTCTGTCTGACCGGTTCGGGCTACGCTCGGCGATGTCCCCCGAACGGCCCAGAGGAGGGACATATTGGTCTTCGTTCGTCCCGTGCCGTCTCCGTATTGCATGTGGAAGACAAAGGCGTAACTTTTTACGAAATAGTCGGTAGTGGAAGTCCAGTAATAGTCATTCTGTATATTAGAAAACCCCTGGGAGCTAAACCAACTGCTCAACGTCCCGTACCGGTAATTGATGAGACTCCGAAGCTCATTTCGGTTGGGCATGCGCCAATCGCTGTATCCCCCCGTATTCTTTGCGGGTAAATTCGACAGGGTCGTTTCCCAGTCATAGGGAGTTGCGGAGGGGGATGTCTCCCACATGAGCCCGGTCAAGTTGTCCGTCGTGGTGCCGTCGCCGTTGTCGACAAATCGGGGGGAGGGCCAGGCAAGCCCTTTCTGCAGTTCTCCATCTTCGCCGGAAACATCCCCATCGGTCCAGTCATTACCTGTTTGATAAAGATGAAGCGAATAGACCGGCTTTAGCGGGTTACTTGAGGCTCCCGGCCGGTCAAATCCCTCCATGATATCCTTACGGTCGCAGGAGGACAGCAGCACTATCAGTAAAAGCATTATCAGGCATCCAAAAACTCTCACTGGCATCTCCTCTGGATATGTATTCTGTATTCAGGATACAGAAGAAACGATTCCTCGGCAAATCATTAATTCTGTCAAGATTATTCGGCAGGACGGCTGCGGCGTTCAAGGTCCGGGAGGGAAGATATTTCCCTGCAACCGAGGCCGGTTTCGGGAAAGCCGAACACGCAACATGGTTGACGAAAACAGGCCCCTCTATAGAGTATGTCATACATATGACAAGATTACGGTTATTCGCAAGCGCTATGCGGCATGGGAGGGGTGCATGAAAAAGAAAGGTCTGTTGTTCCCGGGGTTGATCCTGCTCTGCACCATTCTCTCCTCTCCCCTGCAGGCGGAGGGAAATAACGTCGTTCTGGAGGATGCCCGGGACAGGCAGGATTTCACCAACCGGATCGAGTATCTGGAAGACCCCGCCGGCAGCTTCACGATACAGGATGTCTCGGGCAAGACACTTGACTGGAAGAGCAATAAAAGGGGCTCCTTCAATTTCGGTTTTACCCAATCCGTTTACTGGTTCCGCTTTCAGGTTACCAACGAATCCCGCGAGCCGAAGAGCTGGTTTTTCGAGATCAACTATCCCATGCTGGATTCCATCAAGCTGTATCAGCCGACAGGAACCGGGGAATTTATTCTGAAAGAAACCGGCGACCGGCTGCCCTTCGGACACCGCGACCTGGCGGACAAGAACTTCATCTTTCTACAGACGGAGAAACCCGGCACCCATACCTATTACTTCCGGGTTGAGACCACCAGCTCCCTGAATTTCAGCGCCCTACTCTGGACTCCCCGGGGCGACCGCAACCGGCTCACCTCCGAGATGCCCGTCTTCTGGATCTATTACGGTCTCATGATGATCATGGTCTTCTACAACCTCTTCATATTCTTTTCCGTCCGGGACGCCAGCTATATCTTCTACGTCCTGTTCATCACCTCGTGGATACTCTTCCAGCTGACCCTCAACGGCTATGCCTTTCAGTACCTCTGGCCCGACGCCGTCTGGTGGGCCAACAACTGCCTGCCCCTTTTCATGTCCTTTATCGCCTTCTGGTCCGCTTTTTTCCTGAGGACCTACCTGCAGACGGCGGCAAATCACCGGATCATCGATAGAATTGCCCTCATCGCCATCGCCGCTCCCAGTGCCGCTTGGATCGTCGTCTCGTTAACCGCGGGATACCGCCTGGGAATCATCGGGGCGACGGCCATCTCCTTCTTCGGCGCCTGCGTACACTGCATTGTGGCCGTCATTCTGACACTGCGGGGCAACAGACCCGCCCGTTTCTACCTGCTGGGCTTTGCCTCCTGCCTCATCGGCATCATGGCCTACGCACTGAAGACCTTCGGCGTCCTGCCTCCCAACTTCTTCACCAACTGGAGCGTTCAGATCGGTTCGGCCGCCATGGTGCTCCTCTTCTCCGTCGGCCTGGCCGACCGGATCAGCTCCATGCGCCGGGACCTGGAGGTGCTCTTCGAGGATCAGAAAAAGAGCGAGGCCCTGGCCCGGGACCGGGCCGATCACCTGCAGGAGATTGTGGAGACCGCCAACGTCATCTCAGAAGAGTTCTCCAGGGTAACCCGGCAGATGGAATCCATCAGCGACACCTTCGCCATGCTTTCCAACGAGCAGGCGTCCACGAGCGAGGAATTTTCCGCCACCTTCGAGGAACTGGCGGCCTCCACGGATTACATCAGCAAATCCACCCTCCATCAGAAGGAACAGGGGGAGAAATCCCTGCAGCTGGTTCAGGAGCTGAGCGAGGCCCAGAAGAACCTGATCACCGAAAGCCTCAAGGTGGCCGGGAACATCGACGAGATAGCCAAATCCGCCCGGGATACCGAGGAGAGCCTGCGGCACATGACGGACAAGATGCAGCTGATCACTTCGGGAGGCAGGGAGATCGACCAGTTCGTTGCCATGATCGAAGACATCAGCGACCGAATCAACCTTCTCTCCCTGAACGCCTCCATCGAAGCTGCCCGCGCCGGGGAATACGGCCGGGGTTTCGCCGTGGTGGCCGACGAGATCGGAAAACTGGCCCAGGCAACCTCCGACAACTCCAAACAGATCTCCGGGCAGATAGGCCGCATCATTAGGGACATCGAGGACGGAGCCAATATCGTGACCGATACACGGAAAGCCACGGACGTGATCTTTGAGATGGTGGGACGCATACAGGAGAGAAGCGAAGCCGTCCGCATCCTCATGGAGACCCAGAGCCGGGCGGTCAAAGTGGTGGTGGATCAGGCCGACGTCATCGACAGGCTCTCTGGAGAGATCGTGGCCTCCACCAATGAGCAGAAATCCTCCATGATGCAGTCTATGAAAACCGTCGAGCGCCTCTCCGAGATGGCCATGGAGCTGACCCAGGCGG